>JAITMJ010000044.1 GCA_031277475.1 Flavobacteriaceae bacterium | reverse complement strand
TTCCTGAATATTTGGAAAATTCGGGAAAAAACAGAGCAGATGAAAAAACAAGCATTTCTGAAATGGAAAGCGACACTGAATCTAATGCTACGCCCGAAGAAATCTTGGAAAGCAATTATATCAAAATACGAAAAAATTTAGCACTGGAAATTTTATCAAAAATAAAATTAAGTAGTCCTGCATTTTTCGAAAATCTCGTTGTTGAACTATTAGTGAAAATGGGATATGGCGGAACAATAAAAGAAACGGGAAAATCTATCGGACGTTCCGGAGATGAAGGAATAGACGGAATAATTAAAGAAGACCGATTAGGGCTTGATGTGATTTATATTCAAGCGAAACGTTGGGAAAATGTTGTCGGTCGTCCCGAAATTCAAAAATTTGTAGGAGCATTAGCCGGTCAAGGAGCAAAAAAGGGCGTGTTCATCACAACTTCCAGATTTACGGCTGAGGCAAAAGAATATCAGCCAAAAAATGAGACTAAAATTGTTCTTATTGATGGTCAGCAATTAGCAGATTTGATGATTGATTTCGATTTGGCGGTTGCAACCACACACACATTTACGATTAAACGAATAGATAGTGATTATTTCGAAAATGAATAATTCTCAAGACAAATTATGGAAAGAAAACTAATGTCGGAATTGCTAAAATGGAAAGACAAGAGCGGCAGAAAACCACTTTTGCTTGAAGGCGCACGTCAAGTGGGGAAAACGTATTTGCTTAAAGATTTTGGTAAACGGTATTTCAAAAACACAGCGTATATTAATTTTCAAAATCCGAGTGTGGAATTGATTGATTTGTTTAACGGCTCTATTGAACCCAAGCGAATTATTACAATGCTCGAACTTATGTTGAATATGAAAATTTCACCTGCTGAAACATTGATTATTTTTGATGAAGTGCAAGATGTGCCAAGAGCATTGACTTCCTTGAAATATTTCTGCGAGGATGCGCCCGAATATCACATTGCCGCAGCCGGCAGTTTGCTTGGTGTTTATTTGCACAAAGGGACATCTTTTCCCGTAGGCAAAGTAAATTCTTTAAAATTGGAACCGATGGATTTTGAAGAATTTTTATGGGAAAATGACAGAAAAAATATTATCGAATTTTTAAAATCAAATCCCGATGAAAATACTTTTAATGAAATCCTGTCGGATTTATTCAAGCAATATTTATATGTCGGTGGAATGCCTGAAGCCGTTGCCGATTGGATGAAAAATAAAAACGTAGAAACCGTTCGCGAAATTCAAAAAGAAATTTTAATCAACTATCGTAAAGATTTCAGTAAATATACCGATAACACTACTGCGGTTCGCATTCGTCAGGTTTTTGAAAGTTTGCCTGCACAGTTTGCCAAGAAAAATGATAAATTTCTTTACGGAACCATAAAATCCGGAGCGCGAGCAAGAGAATATGAAATGGCAATTGAATGGTTGATTGATGCAGGAATCATACGGCGTGTAAATCGTGTTGACAGAGGAGATAGAATTCCGCTCAAATCTTATGCCGACCCGGCGTCATTCAAATTATATTTTGTGGACGTTGGATTGTTTCGTCATCTTGCCGAAATTCCGGTGGAAGTAATCAACGATAAAACTGCCATTTTTAATGAATTTAACGGTTTGATTGCCGAGCAATTTGTATTGCAACAGTTGGCGAAATATACTTTATTTTTTTGGACAGGTGCACAAATCAGTGAAGTAGATTTTGTAATGCAATATGGTGCCGAAATTGTTCCGATAGAAGTAAAAAGCGGAATAAATGTAAATGCAAAAAGTTTAAAAGTGTTTCGGGAAATCTATTCCCCCAAAATAAGCATTCGTTTCTCCCTGAAAAACACACGATTAGATAATGACATGCAAAATATTTCTTTATTTAAAATTTTTTTATATGAACATTTGCTAAGCACTCGTGCTGAAAATGTGTAAATTTGATATAAATCTCATAAGAAAAATGTGTAAACGAACCCGAATCTCCTCCGAAAAATGTGTAAAATCGATCCATTATTCGTTCCGAAAATGTGTAAATTTAACCCAAATCACATAAGAAAAATGTGTAAGCCAATCATTTTTAATTAATTTTATCAAAAAATAATGACGAAATCCATTTACATCATACTGCCAATATTCCTGCTTTTTTTTCAATCGCCGGAAATAAAAGCGCAAACACATTCAGACAACCTCTACATTTCTAAAGTTGATTCGATAAAAATTTCGACAGATCGCAAAATAAGAGAACACATCACCAAAAAAAGCGTTTTTGATACCGCAAGCAAAACAAAAATTATCGGATATTTTGACGAGGAAAAACTTCTTATGTTTTATGGCGGTGAAAGCAAAGAAAATGAATTGTTTGGATTAGGCGGAGCACCGACAAAACTCATCATATTTTTCTTGCAAGATGACCTCCCGATTTTTGCTTCATATACATTGAAGGGCAGTTCCGTATTTGGCAGCCCAAGCAGTGGTCCTCCGTATATTACAAAGGAAATTTATATAAAAAACGGCGCGCCGATACATTCCAAAACACGATCAAACTCTTCCTTTGAGGATGAACCAAATACCGAGAATTTTATGGAAGATTTTTATTATTACAAGAATTTGTTGATGACTCTACAAGACGAGTTTTCAAATTGACATGTTTTCAAATTTTTATCTTCTTGCGATTTCCATTTTGAAAGCCATTAAATCGGCGATGTTTTTGGCTTTTGAAACGGCGGATTTCGCCATTTTTCCGGTAAAATTTTCCTCTACGGTTTTCGTCCACAATTCGAGCCAGCGATTAAAATGTTCTTTTTCCATCGCTTTTTTTGCATTAATTGGAAAATGTACAGCCATCGGATTTCCTTTGTAAACAGCTTTCCCGAAAAGCAACGTCTCCCAAAAATTATACATTTTCGGAAGGTGAAATTCCCAATTTACCTTAACAATTTCGGTGAAAAAAATCCCGATTTTTTCGTCTGCCCGAACTTTGTGATAAAATCGGTTTACTAAAAATTCAATATCGGTGCGGGTTTCGAGAGGTTTCATATATTTAAAGATTCAATTAAAAAGTAAAAAGAGTCAAGTTAATTAAAAACGCCGTAAACTATTATTCCAATTCATTGATTCTACTAATGATAACCAGCGAAAATATTCCGCTTTTTTGGAGGTAAAGTTCGTAAAACGTTTTGGCTTTGTTCAGAAACGTTTTATCATCGTATTCCGAGCCTTTCAGATAAAAAATATTTCCGAGCAGTTCGTAATAATCCGCGTGTTGGGAAATCTCTTTTTGGTTTACAAAATCTGAAATTTCTTCCGTAGATTTCAACAGAAGTTCTTCAAAATCCATCTTGAAAACATCATTCGTTTGGGTTTCAAAAACGCCTTCAAATTCAATGAGTTTTCTTTCATTTTTATCCAAAATAATTTTTGCCAATGCCGCCGAAAGTTGGCGAACAATTCTCAAAATATAATCTTTGTCGTGTATCATTTTTGTATAATGTATTTGGGAACTTTTACCGAATTAAAATATATCATTTCATGAACATTTTTCAAATCTAATAATTTTTTAAATGTAAAAATAAAACTTAAAATCAATGGAATTTTTGTTTTTTTTGAACGGGCTAAAGCCCGACACTACTCCACTGCCATATTTTTTTTCTATTTTTTTTTTCATTGGCAGGAATATTCTTAATTTTAAAGAAAATTTTTTTTATGTCATATTATCCGCTCAATTCCATTCCGGATTATTATCTCTCAGATGAACTTTTAACCGATGAACACAAACTTATCCGGCAATCTGTTCGAGATTGGGTCGAAGGTTTTGTGATGCCGAAAATAGACGATGCCGCACAAAATCACCGAGATTTGCCCAATTTGATGAAAGAATTGGGAAATATCGGCGCGCTCGGTCCGTATATTCCCGAAAAATACGGCGGCGCCGGACTCGACCAAATTTCCTACGGATTAATCATGCAGGAATTGGAACGCGGAGATTCTGCTGTGCGTTCCGCCGCTTCCGTACAAAGTTCGCTGGTGATGTTTCCGATTCACGAGTTCGGCTCGGAAGAACAAAAAATGAAATATTTGCCGAAACTCGCAACCGGAGATTTAATCGGTGCTTTCGGATTGACCGAACCTAACCACGGTTCCGATCCGGGTTCGATGGAAACGAATTTTAAAGATTGCGACGACCACTTTTTGCTGAACGGCGCAAAAATGTGGATCACGAATGCTCCCGTTTGCGACATCGCCGTAGTTTGGGCGAAAAACGAAAACGGAAAAATCCAAGGTTTGATTGCCGAACGCGGAATGCAAGGTTTTTCCACGCCGGAAACGCACAACAAATGGAGTTTGCGAGCCTCCAAAACGGGAGAATTGGTTTTCGACAATGTGAAAATTCCGAAAGAAAATCTCTTGCCGAACACAGTCGGTTTGAAAGGTCCGCTTTCGTGTTTAAATTCAGCGCGTTACGGAATTTCTTGGGGCGTAATCGGTGCTGCCGTTGATTGCTTTTGCACCGCGCTTCAATATTCCAAAGAGCGAAAACAGTTTGGAAAACCGATTGCTTCGTTCCAACTTCAACAGAAAAAATTGGCGGAATTTCTTACCGAAATCACAAAAGCTCAACTACTTTGTTTGCAACTCGGAAAACTGAAAAACGAACATCGGGCAACACCCGCACAAATTTCTATGGCGAAAAGAAACAACGTGAAAATGGCGATTGACATTGCTCGGGAATCTCGGCAAATGCTTGGCGGAATGGGAATTATGGGCGAATTTCCGATGATGAGGCACGCCGCAAATTTAGAATCCGTAATCACCTACGAAGGCACGCACGACATTCATCTTTTGATTACAGGTTTCGATATTACGGGGATTAATGGGTTTTCGTAACTATACTTTTGCATTATTTTTTATAAAAAAGTTTGCGTTATAAAAACTTTTTTATATATTTGATCTGTACGCTTTTAGAGAAATCAGATCGTAAAATACAAGAAGTGCAAACAAACACATTTAACTTCAAAAAAAATAATTATGAAAGGAATTGAATTACTGCCATTTATCACTGATGAGCAAAATAAATTACTAAAAATATCAGCAATTAATTACAGGCGTTTTGCGAGAGTATATTTTCAAATCCTCGAATTTGAAAATAATACGGTTACTGTTAAAGTGTGGCAACTCCAAAATCCCGCAAACCATTATCTGACATCAAAAGAATTAATAGACAGAACAAAAGAAGTGTTTGGAAGCGATATATTGCCTGCCGGAATTGCGTTGCACGTTCGTCCGATAGCGTTCAAACCCGATGATTTACAACATTTTACCATCGAAACCATCGAAAGCAAAATGCAACAATACGGATTAAAACCAAAAGACCTTGTTAAATTGCTTGATATTGATAAATCTACTTTAAGTCTGCTTTTCAATAAAAACAGAGGACTGACAAGGGCAAACAGAGCCATGTTTTTTTACCTTTTCAAAAGTTTAGAAAAATCTTACGCCGGATATGAAAAGAATTTTGACGGCTCATCTCGCTCGGTTAATACATTTGTAGAAAATCTCGCTTTATGAGTTTGATTTTAAATGAAAATCCCGCCGAATGTGTTATTATTACAAGGATTAATGTGTTTTCGTGAAATTAATGTGTGTTTTAATAATCGGTTATGGAAGTTTTTGTTGCACCCGTATTTCTTTATTGTTCAGATTTTTAGTGGAAAATTTGTATTGAAAAAAATATTCGCAATAGCAATCGCATAATTCTCCTTGTTTAAACTTCGGAAAGATTATAATTTCGGTTTCTTTGGTTTGAACGAAATCCACAGGTTCTTGACAACAATCTGCTATCATTTTAAAACTTACGATTAGGCTGTCATTAATAACATTTTCTTTTTTATCGAAAACTTTTCTAATGCCGTATTTCAGTTCGTCATCTTGAGTTATGAATTTTATCGGCATTCCATTTTCATCATTACACAAATCTTTCCCGATAAATTTGTACTCCTTTTTATTTTGACAAGTTACGATTGTAAAAATCAATATCCCCAAAAATATAAAATTTGAAAACCTTTGTTTATACAGCATATTTTTTTAAAATTCAATCCATCAAAAATACCCCTTTTTTTCTTAAAAAGTATTTTCAAAATTTAATTCTCTCACGTTTTTTCACACCGAATTTTGTGGCTTCTCTTGTGGTCATCTTAATTTTTTTTACAACGTTGAATTTCGATTTTTAGGAGTGAAAAACCTATTATTTATCGGCTAATTCTATTTTCAATATTTTGTAAATTTCTTGCCATGATTTTTTATAGAGTTCGGAAGATTCATCGGATAATCGGGTAAAAATATTCGAATTATAAAAAATATTTGGGGCGGTTTCTTCATCATATTTTTCATTGATCATTAATGCCGATAAAATTGTTTCGCCGATATCTGCTATTTTGAGAGCAAAAGTTTTATCCCTGTGATCAAGGCAAAGCAATGATTTCATGGTGCAAAAACAAATTTGATGTGTTGGTTCGTGATGCGTCAATTCTTTCAGAAAAACAGATTTTTTTATTTGACCTTGCAAAAATTTTGTTAATCTGTATTGAACTTTGTCATCGGCAACAGGTCCTTCAACAATATCGTAGTCATGAGCAGGAATGGGTGAAAACGGATTACGATTTAAAACAATAAAATCCAACCATTCTTCATCGTATTTTTCAAAATGTTTTACTTTGCACAATTTTTCGGTAAAAGCAGTATCGTAATAAACAAACTCAGTAACAAAACCTTCTGTTTTATATTTTTCTCCGATAATTTTTGCCCAAATTTCGGCTTGATTTCTATATTTTGTTACATAAAAACCTTGTCCGAAATCTCTGTTTATTTGCCCTTTTGACAAATCAATTTTGTCAATTTTGATATAACTTCCGTGAAAAACCTTCATTATTTTTGTCCTCCGTTTTTATGGCAAACCTCGTAAATATCATTCAAAGCATAAAGAATATTATCCGTATGCAACGCCCACCAATGTTTATTTATAAAATCCCAACCACCATATTTTTTTAAATAGAACCACGCTTCTTGAATATTCATTTTATAGGCATCTGCAAACATCGGAATTATAAAACTGATAAAACCCACTCTATCACTTGTTTCTTTATCCAATTTCTTTTTATTTTCGATTATTGTATTCATTTCTGCTTTTAATTGCAAACAAAATTACATTTTTTAATTGAAAGTATTCTGCATTCATTTCCGTAGCGATGATAAAACTTTATTTTATGTATTTTCGTAGAAAAATAAATTCGTTGTGAAGATATATCACGGTGGTTACATTGAGATTGAATCTCCCAAGATTTTAAAAAGCAAATTTCCAAAAGATTTTGGCGATGGTTTTTATTGCACCGAGTTGAAAGAACAAGCCGTCCGTTGGGCGAATCGCTATGATAAATCCGTGGTTTCCGTATATGAATACACTCCCGACAAAAATCTTAAAACGCTTGTTTTCAAGGAAATGACAGAAGATTGGCTCGATTTTGTGGTCACTTGTCGTTCCGGCAAAAAACATCATTTTGACATTGTGATTGGAGCAATGGCTAACGACCAGATTTACAATTACATATCGGATTTTATTGAAGGAATATTGACCCGCGAGCAATTTTGGGTTTTGGCAAAATTTAAACATCCGACACACCAAATTTGTTTTTGCAATAAAAAAGCCTTAAAAACCTTGCAATTCATTGATTCTAAAAAACTTAAATAATGATCGGCAGAGAAACCCAAAACGCAAATAATTTATTTTTCCTTTGCTCGTTGATTGAATACATCGGCAGGAAAACAAAAAATCACCGAAATGTAGTGGTGAACGCCATTGGAAAAAAAGATTTACAACATATTTTTGATTTTGCAGACGTTTATCACAGCGAAAATATAGATAAATTGGTATTTGAGTTTACGAAAAAACACCATATAGAAAACGGAATATTCGACAATATTTCAAACGCAAAATATTCAATACCAACACATTGGGACATCGGAAAAGTGTATAAACGTTTGATTATCAGCGTTAATAAAAAAGACAAAAAACCGTTAATCGACACAGTTTCAGAGGTTTACAATTCTTGGCTGTCCCGAAAAATAGAAGATTTCAACAGCAGCGTTTATTATGAAAATCCCGAATATCTTTTCCAATGCTATTGGTTCGGCGATTTTGTAGAGACAAATGAATTTTCCCACAAATAATAATTGTGTTCCACATCTCGCGAAAAACCCGTTTTCAAGTACAATCTGTTTCCGATATCGTTTGTTTTCGCCGTTTCTAAAATCAATCCGCAGGCATCGGTTTTTCGGCAGAGTTTTTTCGATTCCTCAATCAGCAAAACCGAAATTCCCTGACCTCTGTAATTTTTATCGACAAACAAATCGTTCAAAAGCCAAAGTTTTTTCATTTGCGTAGATGAAAAAATCGGGTACAGTTGAACAAAACCTACCAATTCATCACCGATTTCAGCCACAAAAATTTCGGATTCATCATTTAAAATTCTTTCGAGCAAAAAATGTTCTGCGGCTTTCAAATCAGATTTTTTTTCGTAAAACATTCGGTAATCATCAAAAAGAACGGCTAATTTTTTCACGTCGAATTTTGTGGCTTCTCTTGTTGTCATCTTATTTTTTTTGAAATAATTTTAATCAAACGTTGAATTTCAGTTAACTCTTATTTCATCAAAAATAAAACTTTTCCTTCAAAAAAATCTATGAAAATCTGTGAAATCTGTTGGAAATTTATCCTCTTCAAAAAAAATAAAACACAAAACAGACAAAGTATTGTGCTCATAGTGAAATTTCTTGTAAATTTTGTGGTAAAAAAAGTATAATTTTGCTTTGGATTAGACGCAAGAATCAAATCAAATATCAATCATAAATGCAAGCAGACATTCTCGTTATCGGTTCCGGAATTTCCGGTTTGTCCTACGCCATAAAAATTTCCGAACAAATGCCGGATGCGAAAATCGTCATCGTTACAAAATCCGATGAAGACGAAAGCAATACCAAATATGCACAAGGCGGATTGGCGGTGGTTACGGATTTCGATAAAGACAATTTTGAAAAACACATCGAAGATACGATGCGCGCCGGAGATGGCGAAAATAAACGCGAAGTCGTAGAAATGGTGGTGAAAGAAGGTCCCGAAAGAGTTCGCGAACTCGTGGATTGGGGCACGAAATTCGATACCGAAAAAGGCGGAGATTTCAAACTCGGACGCGAAGGCGGACACACCGAAAACCGCATCGTTCATCATAAAGACGTTACCGGATTGGAAATCGAAAGGGCATTATTGGAAACCGCCAATCGTTCTAAAAATATAGAAATCCTTGATTATCATTACGTTATAGATTTAATTACGCCGCACCACGTTCCGGGAAAAGAAGAAAACTACGAAAACGTTACTTGCTACGGCGCATATATTTTAGACGAAAAACTTAAAAAAATTAAAAAGATTACCGCCAAAATCACACTTGTAGCCACAGGCGGTGCCGGACACGTTTATAAAAACACCACCAATCCAAGCATCGCAACCGGAGACGGAATTGCCTTTGTTCATCGGGCTCGCGGGAAAGTCAGCAATATGCAATATTATCAATTTCATCCCACTGCGCTTTATTCCAAAAGAGACGGAATGTTGTTCCTGATTTCCGAAGCCGTTCGCGGAGACGGCGCAAAACTTCGCACGAAAAGCGGAAAATCTTTTATGCAAAAATATGACGAGCGGGAAGAATTGGCATCCAGAGATATCGTTGCCCGCGCGATTGACCACGAAATGAAAATTTCCGGCGATGAATTTGTCGGTTTGGATTGCCGCGAAATGAATCAAGAAAAATTTAAAGAACACTTTCCGAATATCTATAAAAAATGTTTGGAAGAAGGTATCAATCTTTTTAAACAACAAATTCCCGTAGTTCCGGCTTGCCATTATTTGATGGGCGGAATCGAGGTGGATATAGACGGACAATCCTCCATAAAAAATCTTTTTGCCGTAGGCGAATGTACCAATTCCGGGCTTCACGGCGCGAATCGGCTGGCATCCAATTCGCTGTTGGAAGGTTTGGTTTTCGGACATAAAGCGGCACTGAAATCGGTGGAACTTTTGCGAAAAAACGATTTTAATTTTGATGATTTGAACGCCATTCCCGAATGGAACGAAGCCGGAATGAAAATTATGGACGAAATGGTTTTAATCACCTATTTGCGGCGTCAACTTCAAGAAATGATGAGCGATTTGGTGGGAATTGTGCGCAGCAACGAACGCCTTGCTTTGGCAAAAAAGAAACAGCAGGAAATCTACGAAGCCGTAACGGAATTATACAATTATTCCATACTTTCGCCGCAACTTTCCGAACTCCGAAATCTGGTAAATGTGTCTTATCTCATCATCAAACATTCATTGGAAATGACCAAAAATAAAGGCGCGTTTTATAATAAGGATTTGGTATAGACAAGAGAGATTTGAAGTTTTTGTTTCGTCTGACATTAATAAACATCAACCATTTTTCATAAACAAAAAAAATCGCCTTTAAATAAAGGCGATTTGCGATCCGGACGGGACTCGAACCCGCGACCACCTGCGTGACAGGCAGGTATTCTAACCAGCTGAACTACCGGATCATTTTTTAATTTGAATAATAAGAACTTCTTTTATTTTAGAGTTGCAAAAGTACAACTTTTCAGGCATTACGCAAGTATTTTTCAAAAAAACTTTTCCCAAAAAAGGAAAACGCTTATTTTCAAGAGAATTGTTTTTTTACAAATGTGCCGAGAGTTTTTCCGCAATGACTTCTTTCGGGGCAACACCAACGATTTTATCCACCACTTCTCCGTTTTTGAAAATCAAAACGGTGGGAATATTTCGGATTCCATAGTCCACGGAAACCTGCTGATTGTTGTCCACATCCACTTTTCCTACAATTGCTTTTCCCTCAAAATCCTTTGCAATTTCTTCAACGATTGGTCCTAAAATTCTGCATGGACCACACCAAATCGCCCAAAAATCTACCAAAACAGGTTTGTCAGAACTCAATACTACTTCTTGAAATGAAGCGTCTGTAATTTCTAATGCCATTTTTATTTTAATTAAATTCAGTGCAAATTTACAAAAAACTTATTATTTTTTTCAGATTTAACTGATTGGCTTCAGGTCTTCGGTTTTTGAGATTGGAAAAATTTAACGAAAGTATTTTAATATTTTAATAATCAATATATTACAATTTTTTAATTGAATAAAATTTATAACTTCTTAAACATTATCTCATTTTTTTTCTTAATACACAACAATTCTATATTTAAAACTTCGTATCTTTGGTTTAAATTTTTTTTGTGTCATGAATTTCGTATTCAATTTTCCGCTATATTCGCCAAGTAAAAATGAATCTGCGGACGCAAAATTTAATTTTTTGGCAGCCGATTTAAAATCGGAGAAGTCTATGCTTGCCCATTACAGACGTGAAGGCGAAAATTTGGAGATTCTGGGCGAGCAGGGATATTATACAAAAAATTTCACGTCGCTTTCCGAAATGGTCAGGCATTTTATGCGGGAAAACAATATCGAAAGTTTTGAAAAATTCGTTATTGCAGTTCCGGGACCCGTGATTAAGGGAATTTGCAAAACACCTAATTTGCCTTGGCTTTTAAACTCAGAAAATTTAAAATCGGCACTGGAAATCCCGAAAGTTTATCTCATCAATGATTTGGAGGCAATGTCTTACAGTTTTACACAACTCGGTTCTGACAAGTTTGAAATTTTGGTAACTTCCGACGACAAAGTGCGCGGAAATGTAGCCATTCTCGCTCCGGGAAGCGGTTTGGGCGAAGCCGGAATGTTTTGGAACGGAGAATATCTTCATCCTTTTGCAACCGAAGGCGGACACACGGAATTTTCTCCGAGAAACGATCTTGAAGTTGAATTTTATCACTTTTTGAATAAAATTTATGGAATTGTGAGTTGGGAAAATGTGCTTTCAAAAAAAGGAATTTACAATATTTATCGCTTTTTGCGAGATGTCGGAAGACATCAGGAAGATCCGTGGCTCGCGGAAAAAATTCAAAATGAAGATTTTGTAAATGTGATTCAAGAAGTCGGACACGAAAAAAAATCCCGCCTTGTGAATTTGACCATAGAAATGTATGGAGAGTTTTTAGCAAGGGAAGCCAACAATTTGGTACTCAAACTGAAAGCCATCGGAGCACTCATCATTACCGGAGAAATTCCTGCAAAAATATTTGAGCTCATCAACAACGAAAAATTCTATAAGGATTTCAAAATTTCTGACCGAATGGAACATCTCTTAAAAGACATCCCGATTTATATCATCCGAAACGAAAAGGGAATCATAGAAGGAGCCGCACAATACGGGGCTTTCATTGAGTAGATATGAAATTAGGAATTTGCTATTTTTTTATCTTTTGTCTTGGCTTTTGGTTCTTTCCATTGAGTCCATCACAATGGTTACGGGTCCGGCATTGATGAGTGAAACTTTCATATCCGCACCGAAAATTCCGCATTCGGTTTTCAATCCGAATTTTGAAATTCCCTGTTTAAAATAATCAAAAAGAGGAATGGCTTTGTCCGGTTTTGCGGCTTTTATGAAAGACGGGCGGTTTCCTTTTTTATAATCGGCAATCAATGTGAACTGGCTGATACACAAGATTTCTCCCGAAATATCCTGAACGGAGAGATTGAGTTTATCATCCATATCCGAAAAAATTCTGAGATTGATGATTTTTTGAACCAGCCAATCGACATCAGATTTTTCATCACTTTCGTCAATCCCGACCAAAAGCAACAATCCGTTATTGATTGCTCCGACAATTTTTCCGTTCACTTTTACACAGGCTTCGGAAACTCTTTGTATAACAACTTTCATTTTTTAGACTTCAAGAAAAAAGATTTTTGAGAATATAAACATTTATAACGTCAAAAAAAGTTCAAACCAAATGCATACGCGGGAATTGATTTTAACATAATTTTATTTTAATTATTTTTTCTTTTTAACAAAATAAACCGATAAATAAAGGCAAATTACGATTACAAATATGAAGTAAAAAATATCACGGGAATCTATTAATCCTCTTGTAAAACCAAGAAAATGCCGGTAAAAACCAATGTTCTGCAAAATGAAATCCGCATTTCCCAAGAGTTTGTAACTCGCTAATTGTTCGATTCCGTAATAAAAAATAAAACACAAGAAAACACCCGCCAAATAAGCTGTAATCTGATTTGATGAAACTGAAGATGCCAAAATCCCGACAGCAGAAAAAGCGGCAATCAGCAAAATTAATCCGAAATAACTTCCGAAAGTAGCACCCAAGTCCATATTTCCTTCGGGAATTCCCAAAACGTAAACGGTGTATAAGTAGAGCATAGACGGAAGAATACACAAAATTCCGATGATCCAAACGGAAAGAAATTTTCCCAAAACAATTTGCGAAATTTTCAAAGGTTGAGAAAAAAGCCATTGCAAAGTTCCGTTTTGTTGTTCTTCAGCGATGGTTTTCATGGAAATTGCCGGAATGATAAACATCAAAACCCACGGAACCAGCACGAAATAGCTCAGCAGCGTGGCTGTTCCGATTTCAAAAATATTAAAATCATTCTCAAAGAAAAACAGAAAAAGTGCCCCAATCAAACTGAAAGCAGCAATAATAATCCATGCACTCCAATTTCCGAAAGCACTCCAAAGTTCTTTTTTTAACAGACACAAAACACGAGACACAATTTTTAAATTTTAAATTTTATCCTGAATTATTCTAAATTAAATTCAGGACAAGGTTGGATTGTAAATCAATACAAAAATCTTTGACAAAGATAAACAAAACACTTTTTTTGTCAATATTTTTTTTCAACAAGGAATAAAAAAAACGCTCAACAACAGTTATAAAAGCATAGTTGAAGAGTAAAAAGGGGGTTCGAAAACAAAAAAAAATTTTAATGTTAATTTTCCAAGATATACAAAATATTTTTAATTGCAATTTTTTTTAACACATTTAGCCCGAGAATTAGACTTGATTCTAAATTCACAGCAATCCCTCATCCGCAAAATTCGGCAGGATTCGGTTCTGTTTCCATTGCGCGTTTTATGGCAAAAATTGCGCCTTCGTTTCTTGCCCAACTTCTTCGCGAAATGCCGTTGTTCACGTCCCAAAAAAGCATGGATTTTAATTTTTTTGTCGGTTTCATCGGTTCCGTCAAGCAACATTCCGAAACCGCCGTTGTGAGTGTAAACATTCTATCTCCTGTGACTTGTTACGGGTGCGCGATAGTATTTTATTTTTTTATCACTTTTTTATACACATATCCGTCTTTTGTGAGCAAACGAATAATGTAATTTCCGAGTGGTAAATCAGAAATATCAATACTATTATCTTTGGGTACCAAAAATCGTATCAGTTTTCCATCCGCAGAGAATATATCTATCTTCTCTATTTTTCCATCCGTTTTGATAAATAGTTTGTCGGAGGTTGGGTTGGGATATATTGTGATATCTTTTGGGGTTGGATTTTCTGTAACAGCGAGGTTGGTCTCACTAATGCATATTTCAAAATTATAATCGGTAAAGAAGTTAATTTCTTCATAAAACACTTTTATGTAATAGGTTTGTCCAATGTTCAAATTACTGAAAATAGCGTAGGGATCGGTGTATTGTCTGCACAGAACATAGGTGATATTTTCAGGGGTTCCTTCATAAAGCGATACATATACAGGAAATTTTGTGAGTGAAGTTTGCAGTAAAATATCCATTGGATATGGTATTTCTGCAAAATTATTGATTGTTACTTTATGAGAAGGTGCTGTTGCGGTAAATTTATACCAAACTTCGGATCCTAAATTGTTAAAGGGAACCCAGCTTCCTTCGGGACATTGCAGGTAGGGAGATGTGTTTTCAAATTTTGCTCTTGTGGTATAGCCTGCGGTATAAGAACACGTTTCCTCTGAATTTACTTCTAAACTGACGGCATTTTCGACGAGATTGTTCGCAGAGATTTCCGGATATTTTTTCAGACAGATTTCATACGGCATTTCTATCAAGTGTGTAAGTATTCCGACTCCTCCCTGCTCCAAGTCCATATCGTTGTACATTCTGATATAATAGATTTCTCCGATTTGCAAATCGGTATAGTTCTGAAGAATTAATGCAATGTAATCTCCATTACTGATTTGAACGCCTTGTGAACTGACTTGAGGCTCCGCAAAAGGATTAAAGCAATATATTTCTTGCAAATCGCCACTGCTTGATTTTTTATATAATACGGTCCGATAACTCTGAAAACCGGCAGTAGGATTGGGGTTATATACGCTCAGTTGATAATTCTTATCTGTTGCAACAAATGAAAACCAAACATCTTTATTGTCTTCATCAAAAATAGTAGCACACGAAGGGTCAGGAGTATCATTTTCTTGTCCTGCACGATTATATCTTAATTGGATAGGGTTGCAAGTAATGAGATTGTCTGACGGTATCAACGGAATTGCATTTTCTATTTTGTCGTTTTCGGGAATGGGCAATGGAGTTTTTATACAGAAAGTATAGGTTCCTACACCATTTGTGGAGACTTCCAAAATCCTAATAAAATATGTTTCCCCTATTGTTAAATTGCTGAACACAAAAGTGGCACCATTGAAAATTCCAATTTCTACTTCGGATATCTCCTCACAAATCAAATTTCCCTGCTCCCCGGAAAAAAATTGAACATCTCTAATTACAAAATCGTATTTACCGGAAAATATCATGACATGTTCATTAGATGTTGCAACAAATTTATACCATCGGTCAGGATTGTTATTCCAAAAACTATTCGGACAAGAAATTGTCGAAGGTGCGGCAAAAGCCGCATATTCGGTAGTTGTTTCGGTACACGTGAAATCGGGTGAGGCGGTTATCAGTTTTGCTGTACTTGCCAAATCATTTTCAACAATCGGAGGTGTGGAAATACAAAACTTAAAAGAATTGTTATCAGGAAGCGCCGTGCTATCCATATCATATATTCTCAAATAATATTGTTGTCCGACAATGAGGTTGTTTAAAACCTCTACGCTTGTGTCTATCTCAAAAGTCCATAGATTTTGACTATAATATATTGAGCCTGATAACATGTTAATACATTGTAAAACATTACAGTTTCCTGTATACAATCCGTAAGTTAAATCAAAATATTCAGTATTGGGAACTCCTTGAATAACCATTTTATTTGAAGTGGCGATAAATTTATACCAAACATCTTTTTTATCTTCATAACCGGTACAAATTGGGGGATTGTATGCAGAATTAATATCATAAGTTGCATTTTTAATATTTCCGGAAACTATATTTTCACACGATAAAAAGGAATTACTGACGGTTATATTTTCCGCATCGTTGCAATCATCATTATTAGGTATGTTTGAAACGCTTTTTATACATAAAGAAAAAGGATAACTTCCTGTATTTGAATCTTCTTTCTGTACTCTGACATAGTAAACCGTCCCTACAATTAAATTTCCTATATTGGAATCTCCGAAGATTCTGCACACTTCCGCCTGCAAATTTTCTATGGAAGTGCCGGAATACAAAGTGCATGATACATTCAAGCCTGAAGTAACCGAAGTAACCGATAGATTAATATTTTCGGAAGTAGCCATGAATTTATACCACACATCCGGAAGACTCTCGGAAGTGCATGATGGATTGGGAGGAACTCCTAAAGAAGGAGTCGCATCTTCCAAATTTCCATTTATAGGCGTACAACTGCCATTTTGCGAAACGATAATTTCCTGCGCATTGGAAAAATTGTCATTGGTTGGAGGTGCTATTGGATGTGAAACAGAAAAAACTTTGGTAAAAACCAATAGAAGCAGAGGTAAGAAATATTTTTTCATATCATTTGTTATTAATGTTACAAATTTAATAATATAATAAAATAAAATACAATATAAATTTAAAAAAAATCATTTCGTTTATTTTTTCTAAATTCAATCGACTTCGCTCAATTTCTCACAGATCTCACAGATTTTCATAGATTTTTTTATGGGTTTAATTTATTCGTGAAATTTTCGAATCGGCAAATTTTCCGTAAATTCGCCTGAAATTTTTAACAGAAATGAACTACGATATCATCGTCATCGGAAGCGGACCGGGAGGCTACGTTACGGCAATCAGAGCCGCACAATTGGGATTTAAAACCGCCATCGTCGAGAAAGAAAATCTCGGAGGAATTTGCTTGAATTGGGGCTGTATTCCCACGAAAGCGTTGCTGAAATCCGCACACGTTTTCAACTATTTGAAACACGCGGAAGACTACGGATTAAACAAAATCGAAAATCCGGGTTTCGAGTTTTCAAACGTCATCCAAAGAAGCAGAAATGTGGCGACTAAAATGAGCGGCGGCATACAATTTTTAATGAAAAAAAATAAAATCGATGTCATTTTGGGAACCGCCAAAGTGAAAACCGGCAAAAAAATTTCCGTTTTGTCCGGCGAAAAAGAAACCGAATATTCTGCAAATCACATCATTATCGCAACCGGTGCTCGCTCTAAAGAATTGCCGAATCTTCCGCAAGATGGAAAAAAAATCATCGGCTATCGCCAAGCACTTTCGCTTTCGGAATTGCCGAAATCTATGATTGTGGTCGGTTCCGGAGCCATCGGCGTGGAATTTGCGGATTTTTACAACACGATGGGAACTAAGGTTACGATTGTGGAATTTATGCCGAACATCGTTCCTGTGGAAGACGAGGAAGTTTCAAAACATTTGGAAAGATCATTAAAAAAAGCGGGAATCGAAATTTTGACGAATGCTTCCGTAGAATCGGCGGATGTTTCCGGAAACGGCGTGAAAGCCACTGTGAAAACTGCAAAAGGAGAGCGTATTTTGGAGGCAGATATTTTGCTTTCGGCGGTTGGGATTTCTGCAAATATCGAAAATATCGGTTTGGAAGATATTGGCATTCAAACAGATAAAGGAAAAATTTTGGTAAACGATTGGTATGAAACTTCGGTTCCGGGATATTATGCCATCGGCGATGTGATTCCGACTCAGGCTTTGGCGCACGTTGCTTCTGCCGAAGGAATTACTTGCGTTGAAAAAATAAAGGGACTTTCGGTTCAAAAAATCAACTACGGAAATATTCCGGGTTGCACCTATTGCAGTCCCGAAATAGCGTCTGTCGGGCTTACGGAAAAGCAAGCGCGTGAAAAAGGTTATGAAATAAAAGTCGGTAAATTTCCGTTTTCGGCTTCGGGAAAAGCCACAGCCAACGGCGATACAGACGGTTTTGCAAAAGTGATTTTCGATGAAAAATACGGCGAATGGTTGGGCTGCCATTTGGTTGGAAACGGCGTTACGGATATGATTGCCGAAGCCGTAGTTGCGCGAAATTTGGAAACCACCGGACACGAAATTTTAAAATCCGTACATCCGCATCCTACATTGTCCGAAGCCATAATGGAAGCAACAGCAGCGGCTTACGGCGAAGTGATTCATATTTGAGATATATGATTTAAAGATTCGAAAAAAATTATTTCATTCTGGCTAAATTGTCGTAAAAACTTTTGGTTCCGAGGTAAAAATTCAGTCCGAGAAAAATTCCTTGCAAGTGTTTATCGTTTTTAAAACCGAAACTGTAGCCGAAATTGACGTGTGACGCATTCAGAAAATTGATTCCTACACTCGGTTTGAAATTTTTTGTGCTCACGGAAAGTTCCGTCAAAAGGATATGTCCAACAGCATAATTGACGTGAAATTCCGGAATTGCGGTGAATTTTTTATGAATGGAAACCCAATAAGTTCCGGCTCCGATATTGAACGCGTACTCTCCTTTTTCACTGTCCGAAATCCTGAAATCCACACCGGAAAAACCTGCGCTTCTGCCAAGATGTTGATAACCAATACTTAGCGCAATTCCCTGTGAAAAAATATTTACGGGAATCATTAAAAATAACAATAAAACAAGTGTTTTCATTTTTGAAATTTTGAATTATAGATTTTAGATGGCTATAGACTAGCAGACTTTAAAATTTTATAAATATTTTTTTGGTGTTGGTGTTGTAAAGTTAAAAAAAATGTGGGTGAATCTTAGACGAAGTCGTTAAGAAATTTATCCATATTTTTTTAACAAATCCCACAACTCTTTTTCCATTTCTTCCGGCTTCTTTCTCCATCTCCACTCGCACTCTTTTAAGTGCAAAATTATTTATGCTTTTACACTCACACAAACCTCAAACAAAAAATTTCAAATTAAAACAAAGTTAGTTAGTTTTCATATTGAACAGATTTAAACTTATTGTTATAAAAAAGCAATTCAAAAAGTTGTAATTTAGTATTTGAAAATCAACAAATTACAGATATATGAGTTGCTTGCTTTCAAAGTTAACAAAAAACGAATTAGAACAATGCATTTTGCCGTTTATTCCAAAAAATAAAAGAGGTTTCCCGAGCCGGTTTGATGCGGCGGATATTTTTAAATGTATGGTTCATAAACTTAAAACAGGATGTCAATGGAGTTGTTTATTTGTTGATATTGAGAGCGTTAAGCCGCCTTTTTCATGGCAAACGGTTTATTATTTTTACCGAAAATGGGGTGAACAGGAAATGTTAAAAAAATGTTTGACACCTATTTGGAAATCCAACAGGATAAATTGGACACTGAAAAATTGAACCTCGACGGGACGCACAGTCTGGTGAAAAAATCTGCCGAAAGTTCAAAATATCAGTATCGGAAAACTAAAAAACGCGGCAAAAAACGTTTTTATCACGATGAAGTTTACAAAACAAGATTCGTAAACATGAGATGTTTTGCGTGGATTGACAGTTTCAAAACGCTTCTAATTCGGTTTGACAAACTTGATAAACACCGGCTAAATTGGCATTATCTCGCTTTTGCGCTGATAGTGATGAAAGTTTAAATGAGTTCGATAAGTACTTTTTTAGAAATGTAAATATTGGGAGATTTGGAAACTATAAAAAGAAGAGCGATATTTGGAAACCGATGAAAAAAGTATAATTTTGCTTTTGGCTTTCTGAAGAATTAAAGTGTGTATGGCTTTGACTTTGCCCAACCCTACACGTTTCGTCACGCTTAGCCTGCAGAAGTGCTAAATTAAGAATTACGGCAAACCCCCAAATAATTATGAATTTATTAATAATCATCATCGCCATTACGGCAATTATCAGTTATTACGGATTTCAAAATTTCAGTTTTTTTGAAAAATATAAATTCAATGTCGGGGCTGTTCGGCACAGGAAAGAATACATCCGTTTGCTTTCTTCGGGATTTCTTCACGCCGATATGATGCACCTGATTTTCAATATGTTGACATTGTATTTTTTTGGAGATGATGTTATACTTAATTTTGGTAAAGCGGCTTTTATTATCATTTATATCGGTTCAATTCTGGTCGGAAATTTGTTCACATTATTTTATTATAAACATCAATCGTGGTATTCGGCAATCGGTGCAAGCGGGGGCGTTTCGGGAATTTTGTTTGCTTCGGTTGTCATCAATCCGTTCACTTCAATAAATTTTATTCCCGGTTTTATTTTCGGTGCTATTTATTTCGGATATTCGGTTTATCAAATGATAAATCCGCAACAAAACGACAACATCGGTCACGCCGCACATTTAGGAGGCGCCGCTTTCGGTTTGGTTTATGCCGTTGCCACTGTTCCAGAAATGGCGATTTCCAATGCTTTATATTTGGGAATCATGGCAATTCCATTACTCTATTTGGCTTATGAAATTTTTGTGAAGAAAAAAAAGTAGGCGGCAGTCGAGCCAGGCTAAACGCATTAAAATTTCATGAAAATGATGCCATATTGTGGATATTTCTAATGAAAAGTAACCACATAGATTCATAGATTTTAAACACGATTTTAGTTACAAGAGAAATATAAAGAAAATTTTTGCACCTCTGCTCCATCGTGTGTTTGCGTGGATTTTTTCACGCAAAGCCGCGAACGAGGAAGCAAAGATATTTCTGTAATCTTATATTTTCGTAATTAATGAGTTTGACCTGTTTTTTTCGCCGCCGTTTCGGAAACCGGTTTGAAAAGTTCAGGTTTTTTTATTTTGATTAAAATTGATGAATATTTTTTTATTTAGATTTTGAGAAATTGAGGAACAATCAAGATATATGAGGTTTGAAACGGGTTCGTTGCCGAACCTTCGCCGTATTATTTTCGCAGGTCGGAACCAAACTTTATGTTCGGATTGCGGCAACGAAACTAACCGACACTTTGTCAAAGTTAAAAATCTTTGACAAAATGTTATCGGCTGTTCTCCTCTTTCAAAAGACAGAGCGCATTTCTAATTTTTCACTCCGCTTCTTATATGCGGATTTATCGGTATTGGACGGCTTATTGTGAACGGTTGAACATCGTCGGTATAATCGCATTCTTCATACATGGGAAAGTTTATCCCGCCGTCATTTAGACGAATCACTATGCCTTCCAGTGGTAAAAAGTCCACGATGTCGGCTATGTGCAGAGTAACGGTTCCCGTATCGCCCGGCAAGATTTGAATGGGAAAACTATCCGTAGTGATCAGTGTTCCGCTGTCGAAAGTTTGCGGCGATGTTTTTTTGTAGAGTGAAATATCCACCGGCGAACCGATGGCTGCATCTCCCTCATTGACAATATCCATCGTTATAGTCAGTTCGTTTCCGGTAAGGGTGGTCTGTATCAAGGACAGATTGGTAAAAACGTCGGGCAACAGCCAAATGGGAAGTCCGTTGATACCTATTGAGGTCTGCTGTTTCAGGAAACCGTTGAAGGGGCGCACGTCGTCAGCCGTACCCAAAACGCCGTCCAAGCCCGGAAATACGGTGGCGGGATTGAAAGGATGCCGGGGGATGGTCAAATCCTCATTGACATTGGTTGCATAGTAGGACGCTTGATTCCACACCTTGCGCGCCCACGCCCAGGGCGCTCCGTTGGAAGCATAGACCCGCAGTTGTCCCCGGTGAATCCATGATGAATTAGGGTCTGCATCATCCAAGCCGGTTACGATGATTTCGGCGGCGCCGTCTCCGTTGATGTCCGCTACGATGGGAAATTCATTGCCCGTCGGGCTTTCCACATTGGGGAATATACCGTCCACAACGGGCGGATTGGTGGAGCCGTCTATGATGCGCAGCGTTTCCTCGTCCCGGTAAACCAACCGGTGTTTGCCATCGTGGGCAAAGTTAAAGACCGTCAGCGTGGTAGATGCGGACTGGTCGGTAGTCGGGAGCGCCCAGAACAGATTCAGCAGTTTGGTCGCCGGATTGTATTTATAACTGCGCAGGGAGAAATAGCCTGTCAGGGCTATTTCGGGATAGCCGTCATTGTCGAAATCGCCCACAAACGGACGGGAAGGTCCGAATGGAGGAGAACCGCTGGATTTTGGAATATCCGTGATGGGGTTGGTGTGCAAAACGGCTCCCGTTCTCGGATTGTAAATATATAGAGTCGCATTGAAGCTATTGGGGATACCGGTTACGATGACGTCCAGCAATCCGTCGTTATCCATGTCCGCTACGGCAGTTCCGCCGTCGCGGATTGTTTGTGGTGTAATAAAACCCACTGTTACCGCCCTCAGTTTCAGCGTAAAGAAATTTCCCGCCGAATTGTCGAAATTGACGATGTTGGCGGTATAAACGCAGTCTCCGCCGATGATTTCCTGTATGCCGTCATTGTCTATATCAATCACAACGGGACAGGACTCGTATCCATAATTGTCGGAACCACTCTGAATAAGATGACCGATCCTTCCCCAGGAAAAGGTGGACAGTCCGGTGTTGGGAATCATGCCTGTACCTCCGTCTGCGATGATATTTCCCGTGCGGGTATCAATCACTTTATTCTGCATCACGACCTGCGTGCGTCCGGCGCCCATGATGTCGGCAATCACCGGAGAAACCGATCCGTGGTTGGTGGTATTGACAGTATAGACCGTCGCCCAGGACTGCGTCCACGAAGTTGTTGAAGGGAAAGTGACGGGAACGGTTCCGTTGAAATCGTATTTGTAAAGTGTGCCCACGCTGTAATCTGCATAAAAGATGGAAGCATACGGATTGCCGTCCACTCTGGCAATGGCTAACTGTCCGGAGGGATAATACCCTTTCAGATCCACATTGATTTGATATTTCAAATACAGGGAATTGGTTGTTTTATCAAAACCGTAAACGAGAATAGCGTTCGATGATGGAATTCCAGGGTTAGCGGGAGCGCCATGATTTTTTACGATGATTTCCGTCTCGCCGTCTCCGTCAATATCTCCGGCAAGGGGATTGGTCATCAGGCTGACTTCCGAAGCCGAGCGCGACAGTTCCTTGATGCCGAACGTGATTGACGGCGGCGTGCCGAAGCAGTCCGCGTCAATGATGTTGTCGGGGCATTTGATGATTTGGATTTTCAGCGTGGCGTCGCTGCACAGATGGATAGGGTCGGCATCGTCCCGAATCGTGTACTGCAATAAAACGGTATCTCCTTCCTGAGCGCCGGGTTCGGCAGTAATGCATATTTGGGAGTCGCCCGGATTGAAGGAAAAACTTATTTTTGCCGAATCCGCTTCGTTTTGAAAAAAGACATTGCCTATACTGATCACATCTCCGGGATTGGGATCGGAATCGTTTTGCAGCACCGAGACGCAAGTCGTAAAGTCGAGACAGAGTTGCGTAAAATCGTCTTGGGCTACCGGAGACTCATTCAGACCCGAAGGACATACAGCCGGAGGCGTCAATCCGGTTGAAAAACCCAGACCTCCGGAATTGACGCCCGCGCCCAGATCAAATCCGTCCTGTGCATATCCGGCAGCGGTCA
>JAITMJ010000090.1 GCA_031277475.1 Flavobacteriaceae bacterium | reverse complement strand
TCATTTTTTAATACTTTTGAGGAGTTTTAAAAATTAAGATTATGCAAAATGTATTCAAAACTTTACTTTGTATTATTACGGCAGTTCCGATTTTCTCTTTTGCGCAAAAAGAAGAACAGGATTCCATCAATAAAATTGTAGAACAACAAATAAAAGAAGTGGAAATCACGGCAAATAAAAAACTCATCGAGAGGAAAGTGGACAGGTTGGTTTTCAACGTGGAAAATTCTATTTCCGCCGCAGGCGGCGATGCCATTGATGCACTAAAAGTAACACCCGGTTTGCGTGTGGAAAATGATCAAATTTCCATCGTTGGGAAAAGCGGAGTTTCCGTGATGATTGATGATAGAATTTTGCAACTTTCCGGCGATGATCTCACAAATTATTTAAAAAGCCTTCCGTCTGATAATATAAAATCTATTGAAGTGATTACAACACCGCCTGCGAAATATGATGCGGAGGGAAATTCCGGGATTGTGAATATTGTTTTGAAGAAAGCGAAAAAAGATGATATTTACAATGCTTCAATAAGATCATCATATCAACAAGGTATATATGCTGTAGGTTCTGCGGGAGGAAACATTAGTTCTCGAATAAAAAAATTGAGTTTAGCCGCTAATGTAAACTATCAAGATGGTTCTTATAAGATAATAAGAGACAATAAATATTTTTATCCCAAAGGCTTATGGGAAGAAAACATCAAAGAAAAAAGAAATCTTAATACTTTATATTATGGCTTAAATACCGATTATCAATTATCCGAAAAATCAGAAATCGGAATTTCATATTCGGGATATTCAAGAAAATCCAGTGATTATCAAACAGATAATATTAGTATATATGACGACCTCAATGAATATACAGGATATTATTCAAATTCCAAACCAAATAATTACGACAAAAATTATCTGCATTCAATAAGTAGTTATTATACAACAGAATTAGACAGTTTGGGAAAATCGGTTTCCGCTAATATTGATTATTTGGTTTATAATCAGAAAACTGACGGATATCTTGATACAGATTCTTTTATTGATGGTGCAAGTTCTTTCACGTCTTCTTTCAATACCGGTATTCAAGATATAAAAATATTTACGTCCGGAATTGATGTCGAGTTGCCTTTTGAAAACATAAAATACACTTTCGGTGGAAAACTTTCATTTGCAGACACCAATAATTCGTTTGATTTTTATGATACCACAACAGGGCAAAATATTTTAGACCTTAATCAGAGCAATGTATTTGATTATAAAGAAAACACACAGGCTTTATATGCGAGTGCAGAAAAAAAGATTAAAAACTGGGAATTTCAATTCGGGTTAAGAGCGGAATCTACCCAAACCACAGGCTATTCCAAAAATTTAAACCAAACCAACAAAAATAATTATCTTAAATTGTTTCCTACCGCATATATTTCCTATGCTCCCAACGACAACAATACTTTTGGGATGAACTATTCCAAAAGAATAGGAAGACCAAGTTTTTATATGGCAAATCCATTCAGAATATACTCGAATCCATTTTCATATATTGAGGGAAACCCACTAATTAGACCGGATTACATTCATTCAATAGAATTATCCCACACCTATAAAAATAATCTTAACACAAGTTTAGGATTTTCTTATCAGCAAGACGGCAGAAATACAGTAACCATCATTGATCCAAATACGAATATATCAAAAACGACATATTTGAATTTTTTCAAAAGATACGCTTATAACCTCAATATAAGCCATACGTTCAACAAATGGAAATGGTGGGAAAGCAATAACTCATTGATGTTTGGTTATGACTACGCTATTGCCGATGAACAATTGAATAACCAAAAACTTGATTCATATAGTTTTTATGCCTCATCATACAATACATTTACGCTAAATTCCGGCAAAACTTTTTTTGCGGGCTTAAATATTACCTATCTTTCTCCATTTTCAATAAATGTTACAAAATCTGCGGGACGTATCGAAACCAATCTATCTTTCAGATATCTTTTGATGGATAAAAATATGCAGATTTCTTTAATAGTAAATGATATTTTCAAGACAGATAAGTATAAAATGAGTAGTTATTCAAATAATGTTTTGGCAGAGCGTCTTTCACGTCCTGACCGTCAATATTTTAGATTGGCATTATCTTACAAATTTGGAAATAAAAAAATAAATGTACAACAACACGAAACAGGAAACGAAGATGAACAAAGAAGACTATAAATGATTTATCATTCCAAGTATTTTGCAAAATGCGTATGCAAAAGAACAGAATTTTAAATAAAGACGATTGCAATCGAAGAGCGAAAAAATCAAAAGAATTAACCATCTCTTAAAACTATGATTCTAATGTTTAATTTTAAATTTTTTAACATGAAAAAAAATGTTTTAAAAGAAGTTCCGACATTAAAATCAGAAAGCGGAACTTTAACAGGTGGTTTCTCTGCTCTTTTACCAGAGCAAACGAGAAAATTGAAAGGGGGTATCCGAGCAAGCAATGATCATTGTATCAATGAACTCAATTGTGTAGATGGCACACATAATCAGTGTACTAACAAAGCATTTTGCTACAGTGCTTAAGTGAATTATTTAAAGACGGAGCAAACTCTCTCTTTAATGATAACCAAAAAGAGCGAAAAAGTCGAAGGAATTAATCTCTTAAAACGATGGTTCTAATGTTTAATATTTAATTTTTTTTTTTAACATGAAAAAAAATGTTTTAAAAAAAGTTCCGGAACTAAAATCAGAAAACGGAACTTTAATAGGTGGTTTCTCATCTCTTTTACCGGAGCAAATGAGAAAATTGAAAGGGGGTAAGCGTCTAAGCAATGATCATTGTGTCAATGAGTATGAGTGTACAAATAGTGATAATAGTTATTGTACTAATACAATAGTTTGTTACAGTTCACGCAATTAAGATGAAGAATACCTAAAATTATCTAAAAGTGGCTGTGTCAGACATGGCCACTTTGGATAGTAGAGCAAAAAAATTGTAAAGGATTAAGCTCTTAAAACTATGATTCTAATGTCTAATTTAAAATTTGTTTAACATGAAAAAAAATGTCTTAAAAGAAGTTCCGACATTAAAGTCAGGTAACGGAACTTTAACAGGTGGTTTCTCTACTCTTTCAATAGAGCAAAAGAGAAAATTGAAAGGTGGTCGTCTGTACTCAAATACTGATTGTACCAATGAATTAGATTGTACACAAGGCTCTCATGAGCGGTGTAGCAATTTAGGAAAGTGTTATTCAACAGGAGGTTATTAAACCGAATAACAAAGTTTAAAAAGTGGCTTTTAGCCACTTTTTAAACTAACAAAAAATTTATTTAATTTAAAATTTAAAAAAATGAAAAAAAAAGTTTTAAAGGAAGTTCCGGCATTAAAATCAGAAAATGGGGCTTTAACAGGAGGTTTCTCATCTCTTTTACCAGATCAAATGAGAAAATTTATGGGTGGAAAAATAGGTACTAATGCTCGAATATCATGCATCAACAAGAGTCATTGTGATGATAATACTAACGCACAACTTTGTGTACCAAGCGTAAGCGATTAACTAAAAGTGGCTTTTAGCCACTTTTTAAACTAACAAAAAATTTATTTAATTTAAAATTTAAAAAAATGACAAAAGAAGTTTTAAAAAAAGTTCAGGCATTAAAATCAGAAAACGGAATTTTAACCGGTGGATTCTATACTCTTTCGACAGATCAAAAGAGAAAATTGAAAGGTGGAATAAAAGACAAAGGTTCCAATTTAAATTGTGTATGCGATCCTTCTGGTGCCAACACTTTCCAATGTGGTGGTGGCAATGGACAGATTTGTAAACAATTCTAAAATTTTAAAAGAGGCTTTAAACCAATATTAACCCGACATCTATTAAACAGAATTTATAATAATTCAACACATTATAAATCAAAGTATTATGAATTTATTTGTATTGATAAATAGGTGTCGGGTTAATAATTAAAAAAATTACCATTATGAAAGCAAGTCAATTCAACAATTTTTTCTTTTATGAAGAAAAACATATCGGATACAATGCATTTACCAACGAATTTATGCTGTTGGAACCCGAACTTTATGATATATTCAACGCCGCCAAACATAGAAACGAATGGGAAGAATTAAAAACCATTCATTCGAATTTTTATGATTTTTTGATGGAAAAAGGTTTTATCATTGATGATTTCGATGATGAGATTGAAAAAGTAAAAAAATTAGTTCACGAAATAGATAAAGAAAATGATGAATTTTTTCAATTAACCATCAACCCAACAATGAATTGTAATTTTAAATGTTGGTATTGTTATGAAACACACATAAAAGCATCTAAAATGTCACCCGAAACCATTAATAACATTATAACTTTAGTTGATAATATACTGATAGAGAAAAAAAACCTGAAAGGTTTCCATTTACAGTGGTTTGGAGGTGAACCGCTTTTGTATTTTGATTCTACGGTAGTTCCGCTACTAAAAGGCATACATCCTAAAATGACAGAAAAAAATATTTCTTTTTCATCGGGATTCACAACCAATGGTTTATTAATCAATCAAAAAATGTTAGATTTATGCAAAAGTCTCGGGGTTGGTCATTTCCAAATTACTTTGGATGGACACAGAGAAAGACACAATCAAGTTCGCTATATATCAAAGGAAAGAGGTTCTTATGATGAGATTGTTAATAACATTAAATTGTGTACAATGAACGAACTATCAACAAGTACAAGAATAAATGTTTCGGAGGAAACACTGAACAATTTATCAAAAATAATGTATGATTTCATAGATTTAGACGATAAATCTAAAGAATATTTGAACTTTTCATTTCATGAAGTTTGGCAGGAAGAAAAAGACATTACCCAAGATATACAAGAAGTGGTTAATCTTTTTAGAGATAATGGTTTCAACACATTATACAAAGGTGTAAATTTGGACACAGTTAGAAATTCCTGTTATGCAGATAAAAAAAATCAGGCCACAATTAATTATAACGGAGATATTTTCAAATGCACAGCAAGAGATTTTGAAACTAAATCAAGGGAGGGCGTTTTAAACGGTAAAGGAATAATAGATTGGAATGAAAAATATGAAGAACGAATGAACTCTAAATTCAAAAATCCGCCTTGTTTAGAATGTAAAATATTGCCAATATGTAATGGCGGATGCTCTCAACAAGCAATAGAACACAAAGGACAGGAATATTGTATTCATAATTTTGATGAAAATAAAAAATTAGAAATCATAAAGGACAAGTTTTTGTACGCTATATCTTAAGAAGTATATGACCTTCACTCCTCAAAAAGATGTCATGGACTGCGGACCCGCTTGTTTAGCGATGGTTTGTTCGCATTACGGCAAGAAATTCGGGTTGCAATATTTGCGGGATCAAAGTTTCATCACGCGCGAAGGCGTTTCTATGCTCGGGATTTCGGAGGCGGCAGAAAAAATCGGGTTCAAAACCATCGCCGCAAAACTAAAACCCGAAGACCTCAACAAAGACCTCCTGCCCTGCATTTTGCATTGGAACCAAAACCATTTCGTGGTTTTATATAAAATAAAAAAATACCCGAAAATTCTTACATTTTTAAGAAATTTAGTACAATTTTCAAAAAATTCAACAGAAAATCCCGCAAAAAATTCAGCACAAACAGGAGAGCGTACGAAGCCCCCTCTCCTTGGGAGAGGGGGTTTGGGGGTGAGGACGCAACCAAAAGAACGCACGAAGCCCCCTCTCCTTGGGAGAGGGGGTTTGGGGGTGAGGATAGCCGACCCCGGTCATGGTTTTGTATCATTATCCGAAGAAAAATTCCGAAAATCGTGGATTTCAGACGGCGAAAAAGGAGTAGCATTATTCTTGGAACCCACCGAAAAATTTTTCGCACAAACGCCGCCGCCGGAAGAAAAAATCACCCTAAAATACATCCTAAAATACCTGCATCCGTACAAATGGCAACTCGCCGCAATGTTCCTGCTGTTGCTACTCGGAAGCGCATTGACGTTGGTTTTTCCATTCCTCACACAAGCCCTGATTGACGACGGCGTCAATGCCAAAAACCTCAATTTCATTTGGATAATTCTTTTGGCTCAACTCGGATTATTTTTGGGAACGAT
>JAITMJ010000017.1 GCA_031277475.1 Flavobacteriaceae bacterium | reverse complement strand
ACAACGAATCCAAACGCAAGCAAATTAATAGATTGTTAGACCGCTTGTTGTACTTTTGTATCGGGTTGCTTTCCTTTGAAAAAGCCTTTAAATAAAGGATTTCATCGCTTTGCACTGCTTTAAAAAAAGTAGTAAAACCTAAAAACAAAAATATGGCATCTATTAAATTGATCCTGCGAAAAAATCAGGAAGACAAAACCGGGCATTGCCCGCTCTACATCCGTGTTATCAAAGATCGGAAAGCGAAATTTATCTCGACCGGACAAAAACTCAAAGTTTCGGAGTGGGACGAAATTCGGCAAAAGATTAAGAAAAATCATCCCAATTCGGTGAGATTGAACGCTTATTTGTCGCAAATAGTCGCCGATGCAGAGGGAAAAGTGGTAGATTTTTCGAGAAAAAAAGAAAGCGTTTCGGCGAAAAAATTAAAGGAAGCGATTAAAGGAAAAGAATTGGCGAATTTTTTTGAATATGCGGAAAATCGGCTTGCGAAAATCAAAGGTTCGATTGCCATTACCACTCATAAAACGTATGTTTCAAATATCTCAAAATTTAGAAATTTTATCGGCGAAAAGGAACTGTTTTTTGAAGATATCACGCCTGTTTTGCTGAACGATTTTATGAACCATTGTTACTCGGTTTTGAAAAATCGAAATCATACGGTTCACACCAATATTAAAACTTTGAAAACCATTTACAGAGACGCGATGCGCGAGGATGTGGTTTCTGCGAATCTTTATCCGTTTGACAAAATCAAAACTAAAAAATGCTCGAACGGAGTGAAATATTTGACGAGGGAAGAGATTGATTTGTTGAAAAACGTGGATTTGTCTGAACATCCAAAACACGAAAAAATTCGAGATATGTTTCTGTTTTCCGTTTATGCAGGCGGTTTGAGGCTTGCCGATGTGGTTTCTTTGCAATGGAAACATATTGATTTTCAGGAATCAAAACTTTCAAAAAAGATTAGGAAAACAGGACATTTGCATAGTTTTAAATTGGTTTTTTCGACATTAAATATTTTGGAAAAGTATCGAGATGAGGATTGTTCCGATGAAAATTTCGTTTTTGATTTGATAAAAAACAGGCAAAAATTTTTAGAAAATGAAAATTATGCTGTCGCTGAAATTGCGAGGATTTCGACGATGATTCAGAAAAGTTTTACATTCATTGCCAACAAAATTGAACTCGGAAAACCGCTCACTTTTCATATGTCCAGACATACTTTCGCGACAAACGCTTTGAACAACGGAATGCGCATCGAACACGTTTCAAAAATTATGGATCACTCGAATATTAATGTTACACAAATCTACGCGAAAGTGATTAATACTGAATTGGATACGGCGATGGAGAGGTTTGTGTATTGAATTAGACTTTGAGAATAAAGAGTAAAGAAAAAAGACTTTTTTAAAATGTTAAATCTTGTAGATAATCTGTAAAAAATATTAAAAATGAACTATACTGAACTCACACATCAATTTTGGGAATTTAATGCGAAAAATCCGATGAATACGGCATCTATCGCAATGTATTTCTTTTTATTGGAATTATGGAGAAAAAACAATGAAAACGATTTTCAACTTCCGGATGCGGAAATTTGCGAGAGACTGAACATCACGCGACCAACTGTAATTTCTTTGAGGCGAGAATTGCTGAATCGCGGATTGATTCAATATGAATTTAGGCACGGATTTGCGGGTTGTTACAAAATCGTTACAGAATTTTCCGATGTTTCTGCTTCTATTGAAATTAAAAAATTCGTAAAAAAAGCGACCAAAAAAAGAAAAAAGCAAAATATTGAATTTCCTCCGAAAATTGCTGTTCCGGATTTATTCCCAAAAGATGTTGATAATGTTTTACTTACGGATGAAAAAGATAATAAAGTCAGATTTTCCGAAAAAATTCCGTCCAAAGAAGAATTTTTGGAATACGCGAAAACATTGGAAATTTACGACAAAAGTTTGGATTCTTTGCTCGAAGAAAAATACAAAACTTGGAAAGAAAACCATTGGCAAAACGGCTATGGCAGACGGATTTCCAATTGGAAATCTTCTTTAAAAAATACATTGCCTTATTTGAACAACACGGTTTCCGATTATAAACTTCCGAAAATTGTGAGACCGAGGGTTAGTGGTGATGAATAGATAATCTTTGAATTTTTTAACATTTACATTCATTTTCGCATACCGAAACCTCGCTTCCCACAAACAAACTCCCGCAACCTCTTTCCCGAAACATCGCTCGGGAAAAGCACAAGAATGTTTCGGAATGTGGTTGCTCCGATTTTCCGCAAAAATGCGATTTCGACCGCAGGAGAATTGGCATTTTTGCCGCATCCTCCCCCGACCCCTCCAAAGGAGGGGAGAAAGCCATTTGCCAACTGCCAAAAGCAAGCAGAATTGATTCGGTATCGAGGACACTTGGCTTTTTCTTTTCTCCTTTATTCTATGCGAAAAACAAAATTCCTTTCGTTAGTTTTTGTTTCAAAACTAACGTCTATAAAATCGAATTGATTCGTATAACTGAGGTTTCGGCTTTTTCTTTGCCGATGGGAAAGGGCGGCGTTTTTCACTCGAAACCGCATTCCTGTCGCAGATTTTTCCCGCGAAAACGGATTCCGATGAAAACAAAAAAAATCGGGCGTTTTCGGGGAAAATTAGAGATTCGGAAAAGGCTCGAAATCTTTTTGTCCGCAGGAGTAGGAGTGTATGAAAAAATTGTCGGAGCGCAAGTGGAGAGAATTTTTTTAGATACCCAAAAAGATTTTTTCGGGTGAAAAATGCCGCCCAAATTTGCAAAGTAAAAAGCCGAAAACCGAAGTGGGAAGGGATTTGACAGGTGTGAAAATCAGAAAAGTTGGAAAATAATGAGAGTTTTTTGGAGTTATCGATAAAAAAGAATAGGTTATCCTATTTTTTTCTTCTATTGTAGAAACAAACGGTGTTTCAAATATGGAATTTCCTCACTCAAAAGAACAATACTCACTTCTGCTTTTTGTAACTGTTTGTTCTTTTTATCGATTGTGTAACATAATTCTATTTCGCCAATAGTCTTTTCTTCCGGTAGTGTCTCCAATTTTATTTTTCTCAATAATCCCTCTAAACTGCCGGATTCTTCGGTTTTACCTTTAATCACAATTCTTGTATCATTCGGATTTTCAAAATCGTATTCCGTATGAAATCTGACTTTTACCGGAAATGAACCGGAAACAAGATAAAAATTTTCTTCCCACTCTTTTTTTCTGTGAAACCAATCCATCTCCGGAAACAAAACTTGATAAAGTAGTGCAGAATGAAACTTTTTCAACAAATATTTTTCATCAATCAGATTGCTATGAAATTTATTAAAATATGCTTGTGAAGTTTTTCCGATAAATAAGTTTTCTAAATAGGAACGCTGAGTTTCAAATCTTTTAATGATGGTTTTGTGATCATATAATCCTGTTATTTTTCCTTGTGCCGGAGATGTAAATGCAATTGGAGATATGCTTTCCATACAGGCAAGAGAAAGCGAACTTATTTTATCATCCGAAGATTGTCCGTTTTTCTTAAAATCGGAAGTTTCTACTTCTACAACAAAGCCTTTGTCTGCTGTCTCACGAAGATGGACGAAAACCGAATAATCTATCGTGAAATGTTCCTTTCCTAATTGCTCAAAACTTTCGATTGCTTGATAGTTTGATGCGTAGAAACTTTTGGTTAAGTATAGAGAAGGGAGATTTTTGCTTATTTCTGTGTGTTTTTGAGTCTCTTTAAATTCCGCAATTTCTTCAGGTGGAGGAATCATAATTTCATAAATCCCTCCAATATCTTTCCCTATAAGATTTTTCAAATCGCAATAGGTGTTGTGGTAGCGTTTTAGCGCTTCAGCGGAAATTCCTAATTGATCGGCAACGGATTCCAATGTTTCGCCTTTTTGTACAATATGGGTTTGTATGTATGTGGACGATTTCATTAACTATTCTTTTTCTTATTGGTTATAAATGTTAATTTTACCCGAGCAAATTATCCCAAAAGCCTTTTTTCTTTTCGGGTTTTGTGTCATCCTCGTCTTCTACGAGGAAGCTGTGTTTCTTTTTCTCCTGTTGTTCTTTTTCTTTTAAGGCTTCTTCCGTAGGAAGATAGCCAACGGTTGTTCCGTCTATGCTTACGAAATCCCAACCCGTGGATGTGGTGTAGCGGATTTCTATCTCGTTTTTTACAGTTTTTTCCGAAAAGGAACTATGGAAATCAGGGTGGGTGTAGATGATATATGATATAGGATAATTATTATTTCCCGATTTTATCCTGCTTTTATGTACATAACCCGTTTTGCCCTCTTTGGTCTTTACCTGCCACCAATCTCCTGTATTGCCTAACACATTTATTCTTTCTCCTGTTTTTATTTTCTGTAAAATTTCTGATTGTGCATTTTTTTCTTTGCGAAGATTGGTGTAGCCGTCAGTATCTTCTATATGATTGGTTAAGTATTTGGTTTTTATAATTTTGGAAATATCATCAATTTTGGAATTTTCAGCCAAATAACTGATATATCCATCTTTTTGATTATGTTCCATGAGAAATTTTTTCTTTTCATAAGTTTCTTCTACTATGTCTTTTTCTATATTAGAAACTATATAACCTTTCTCAATTAATATTTTAACAGCGTTATAATCTTCATTTTTTATTGCGTCTTCCATTACTTGATTTAGTTTAGTACAATCAATTTTATATTTATCAATAAAGTAGGTTAACCAACTACTATCCGTGTAGTATTGTAAATCAAAAAAAGTTTCATTATTGATAAGACTTTTTAAATTTTCTTCATCAAAATCTTCTATTAAAGGATGTTGCTCTTCGTACAGTTCTAATTTTCTTTTAAATTCCTGTATTTCAGAGTCAGGTCTATCCAAATCTTTCGAAGTGAACTTTATTATTGTCCCCTCGTTAAATAAATTCCAAAATTCAACAGTATTTGTCATATTTTTAGTATTTTTTGTTTTTTTATTTAATTCTCTCCATTCTTCTAATGAAATTATTTCGCTTGAAATTACTTCATTTACCATTATTGTATTACAGTTGTTTTTATCAACATAGAAAATAGTATATGTTTCCCAATGAAATTCTGTATTAAAACCTGTTTTTACTTCATAATATTGTTTATGGTCTATTTCCAAACTATCTATCATGAACGACAAATGTTTTTTATTTTGCGATATAGAATCTACATATTTGCTTTGCCTTTGTACCTCCAATAAGTTGTTTATAATGTTGATAGCATCATCTGCATCACATTTCTCACTTTTAGGTTTTTGTCCGTCACAACTGATAATACTTAAGTAAAAACCAAGTAAAAAAATTATTTTATTACAAGATATTATACTTGATGGGAAAATAAAAATCACAAGAAGTATGTTTCGCATTGGTATCGTTTTAATTTTTGATATATCCGTCAGTTGATATTATATAATCTTTTTTGTTTAATTTATAACCTAAACTTGTAGGTTCTTCTTCAACATCTGAAATCCAATCGCTTATTATAAAGTATTCGTTGCCGGTTTTTTCAATTACAAATTCCGGATTCATTTTTGCCCCTAACATATAACCGTAGAGATTTTTTTTATGGTATAATACTATTTTATTTCCCAAATCTTCAGCAATTAATTCATCTTTAAATCCCATTTGATAACCATCTCCGGAGGCAATAATGCTATCTGCATTTATATCAATATTTAATTCCCAACCGGTATTTTCTCCTGTATTGCCGTAATTAAAATAAGCGGTATAGCTTCCTGTCCATTTTTGTGATATTGACAGATTTTTTTTGCCTGATTTTTGGGTACTGTTTTTATTAAAGATTTGAACTAAACTATCAATATAGCTATCCGTCCATTTATTTTCACTTGACAGGCTTTCATCATCTTTTACTTTATAAGGAATTCCGATTGTCCATCTCCTTTCTTTTAAAATATACGGAGTTATTTCATAGGGCATTGTCGGGTTATATGGCTGATCTAAGTGTGAATTTTTTTTTAAATGTTTTTTATTTACAATAAAAATGATTGCGTTAAAATTATTTTTTATTTCGTCAATAGTTAGCGCATTTATTTGTGCATAAATTTCATTTAAACAATCAATATTGCCATTGCATTTTTTATCTATACCGTCCGTATCAAAAAGTTCGGTTACCGGAATTAATACTACATCTGCATTTCCTAATTTATTTTCATTTTCAGGAGCATAAACACATCCGTAATCAGGTATCCGATAATGTCCTTCTCTAATATCAAACTTATCGCATTTAAGCAATTGCTCCAAAGCAATAGTGTCTGCTACTTCAAGTATTTCATTCCTGATAGCAGGCTCTGTGTTTTTAGGTTGCTCTTTACAAGAACTTAGACCCCAAAAAACTAATATGGTTAATAATCGAATCATTTTTATCATAATTTTTTTGTGTAATTCTTAGGTCTATAGTACCCAGCCCATCCGGTGTGACCATATAAAGCGCCATCTAATCTACCGTATTTGGCAGTTCTCGTACATCCTTTTCCAGAATAACCACCATTAGCAACTTGTTTTTTTTCGCCAACTGCTCCACCATTTCCTACTGCCTCTAAAATTGTTACAATATCTTTAGTTGCGTCATATTCATATACTACGCCAGTATGCCCCTTCCATTTTCCATTTTCTAAATATCCCCAAACAAATATATCTCCTCTTTGTGGTTTAAAATCATTCTTATCACTTCCTTCTATTAAATCAATGTTGTTATTATCAATTACTTTTCTAAAATTTGCCTGACTCGTCATATTGTATGTGGTCATATAAATTATATTTTTCGTAATACCAAGTTTATGTAGATATCTACTCACAAATTCAGAACAATCCATTTTTGCCCAACCAGACTCTGTATCTGCTGTTCTATTTTTGTCTGATTCTTGCAAATATGGTCTATGGCTGTCTGCTATTTCCTTCATTTCTTCTAAAACTGTTGATACATTAGAATCTTCCAATACATTAGAAGTCACATCCGAACAATTGCTAAAGGATTTTGCTTTGTGATCTTGACCATCATCGAATTTATCGTATGCTCTTTTTGCCAGTTCTTTCTTTGTAATTCCATTTTCACCATCAGTATCAACAGATTTATTTGCATTATAATAAGCTGTTCCTTCTTGGTATAAAGTAGTATTATCATCACTTCCATTCATTTTTGAAGGAGAAAATATAAGCAAGTATAAGTCTGCAAGAGTTAGTTTTCCACTAATTTTATTTGCTTTTCTCCAATATTCTATATATTTCTCAACATAGTTTAACTGCTCAACTTCACTCATTAAAGCAAGTTTTCTTTTGGAAAGTTTGTAATTGTAATAATTGTTTAATTCGTCAATAGCAACAGGGGTAAATTGTATGAGTCCAACAGCACCTGAAAAATTCTCATCTAATTTTTTAACTTCTTCATCTGTCAATCCTGCATATTTTCTAATGGGTTTTCCTTTTGAATCCTGCCCGACAGTTTTTAATTCTATTTTAGAGGCTGAAAAAGATTCACCTGTTTCTACTGCCATTACTGCCATTAAGTGATTTGGGTCAAAATTTTGCCTTTTACTAATCTCAACAACTTTTTTTCTAAATTCACAACTTACTTTATTTCCCCATACTAAATCATACTTCTTGCAAACACATTCCCTTACCGCCGCTCCCACAGCTGCTCCCGCCGCTCCCACTTTTTGCATACTCCTTCCAATTTCCGGTTTTGTTGGAGCAACATATTTATCCACTGTAACCACGCCGGATTTTAGTTCTTCTCCGGCGTATTCTACTTCAATGAAATATTCCTGCGTGCTGCCGTCTCCCAATTCATATTTACTGCCTTTTTCCCAAATATCTTTTACAGGTATGCTACGCTAAACGTTGCTGTCTATTTTTATTTCTTACCCAAACAAACCATCCCAAAAGCCTTTTTTCTTTTCGGGTTGTATGTCGTCTTCGTCTTCAACTACGAAACTGTATTTCTTCTTTCTTTCTTTTTCTGCCTCTTGTTCTGTTTCTTTTTCTTTCAAAAGTTTTTCCGTAGGCGTATAACCTGCAAATCCGCCAACACTTACGAAATCCCAACCTTCAGGCGTGGTGTGGCGGAGTTTTATTTCGCCTTTTGCCGTAAGTTCTTGAAAAGAACTCTCAAATTCCGGACGGATGTAGAGGCGGATGGTTT
>JAITMJ010000151.1 GCA_031277475.1 Flavobacteriaceae bacterium | reverse complement strand
TTGTTTTGCCAAACGGAAATCCGGTTTTCATCAGCGTTTTGGTTTCGGATTCCTCGGAAAATGAGGAAACAAACGAGAAAATAATTTCGGATATCGCTAAAATAACTTGGGATTATTATCAGAAAGACAATAGATTAATTAGAAATTAGAAATTAGGAATTAGAAATTAAAAATTAAATTATTAGGGCTTTTTCCCCTTCGGGGACAGGGGCTCATAAAAAGCAAAAATATTATGGCAGATTTATTAGACAAATTTTCATCGGGGTTGTTCATCATTCAGTCCGCAATTTTTTTAATATTGATTTTCATATTGAAAAAATACGCTTGGAAACCCATTATCAAAGCCATCAACGAAAGAGAAATCACGATTGTGGATTCTCTCAATCAGGCTAAATTGGCAAGACAAGAAGTGGAAAATCTGAAAGCAGAGAACGACCAAATCATCCGCGAAGCCAAAATAGAACGAGACGCTATTTTGAAAGAAGCGCGAGAAATAAAAGACAAAATCGTAGGCGAAGCCAAAGATGCCGCCAAAACGGAAGGCAACAAAATGATCGAACAAGCGAAACAAACCATCGTTGCCGAAAAAAATGCGGCGATGCAAGAGATTAAAAATCAAATCGGGACGCTTTCCATCAATATCGCCGAACAGATTTTAAAACAGAAATTGGATGACAGCGAGGCTCAAAACACGCTGGTTCAGAACTATTTAAACCAAACAAACCTTAACTGAAAATGCTCTCTTCAAAAGTAGCCAAAAGATACGCACAAGGATTGCTCGATTTTTCTACGGAAACGGCTTCGGTGGAAACGATTTTCGCAGAAATGAAAGACGTTGTGAAAATTATGAATGAAAGCAAAGAACTCAACGCTTTCTTTGCCACGCCGTTTGTAGATGCGAAAAAAAAGATAGCGACTGCAATCTTGATTTTTGAAAATTTTTCGCAAACCACGAAAAATTTCGTCAGTTTAGTCATAAAACACGGCAGAGAAACGCAGTTGAAAAATATTGCCCGCCAATTTATAGACAAAGTGGAAGATATGAACGGCGTTCAAAGAATTTCTTTGACGACCGCTACCCAACTTTCCCCAAATGTGGTGAAAGAGATTTTGAAATCTACAAATTTGGTGAACCATTCCAAAGATTTCGATTTGAAAACCGCAATCAATACCGAGATTTTGGGCGGATATATTTTGCGAGTCGGCGATCAACAAATAGACGCTTCCGTGAAATCAAAATTGAACGAATTGAAAAAAGAGTTTTTGGTGAATTAAAAGCCCCTGTCCCCCGAAGGATTTGCCGATTCAAATGAAAGAAAAACAAAAATATAGAGGCAAAAGTGGCAAGAATGACGTTGAGATTTTGACCAAGCGTTAAAAGAAAATTATAGATTTTAAATTATAGATTAATATAAAATCGGAAAAATGAGAACAGTCCGTAGGACTGAATGTGAATAACCATAGGCGTAAGCCTATGGATTTAGAGTGATAATAAAAAATCCGCTCGTAGAGCGGCACAAAAATTAAAAGAAAAAGAAAATTAAAAACAATAAATAAAATTAGGGCTTTTTCCCCTTCGGGGACAGGGGCTAAAAAAAAGATATGAACACCGAAACATTGCAAATAGATTTAGCGCAAAAAATTTTCAATATTTGGGATGAAAATCTTTTGCAGAAAATAAATTCTCTCATCAGTTCAGACGATATTGTGGGATATTCCGCAAACGGAACACCGATAGCGGCAGAGGAATACATTAAAGAAATGGACGAAATGAATGCGGAAATAGATAACGGGACAGCGGAATTATTAACCACCGACGAGGTGCGAAAAAATATAGCAAATGCGTACGGATTGGACTAAAAGAGCCAAGTGTGAAGAATATAAATTTTAGATTTTAAAATCGGAACAGTCCGTAGGACTGAATGTGAATAACCGCAGGCGTAAGCCTGTGGAAGTGAAAGTAAAAAATAATATTCCGCTCGTAGAGCGGCACAAAAATAAACTTTGACAAAGATTTTAGAACTTTGTCAAAGTGGTAAAAGAAAAAGAAAATTAAAAACAGTAAATAAAATTAGCACTTTTGCCCCCTTCGGGGGACAGGGGGCTTAAAAAAATCAACAAAAATGGCAGAAATAAATCCGGCTGAAGTTTCAGCAATTTTAAAACAGCAATTAGCCAACTTCGATACTCAATCGAACGTGGAAGAAGTAGGAACAGTATTAACCATCGGAGACGGAATCGCACGAGTTTACGGTCTGGAAAACGTGCAATACGGAGAATTGGTGAAATTCGCTTCCGGCGTGGAAGGAATCGTGCTGAACCTCGAAGAAGACAACGTCGGCGTTGCTCTTTTGGGCGAATCAAAACGCGTGAAAGAAGGCGACACCGTGAAAAGAACAAACACCATTTCGTCTATAAAAGTCGGCGAAGGACTTTTGGGAAGAGTGGTTGATACGCTCGGAAATCCTATTGACGGAAAAGGCGCAATAGCAGGAGATTTGTACGAAATGCCGCTCGAAAGAAAAGCACCCGGCGTAATTTTCAGACAGCCCGTAAACGAACCGCTTCAAACCGGAATCGTGGCGATAGATTCTATGATTCCCATCGGAAGAGGACAGCGGGAACTCATCATCGGCGACCGACAAACCGGAAAAACCACAGTTGCCATAGACACCATTCTGAATCAAAAAGAATTCTACGATGCCGGACAACCCGTGTATTGCATTTATGTAGCCATCGGACAAAAAGGCTCTACGATTGCACAAATCGTTCAAACTTTGGCAGATAAAGGCGCGTTGGCATATACCGTAATCGTTGCCGCAAACGCTTCAGACCCTTCGCCAATGCAAGTTTATGCGCCAATGGCAGGAGCCGCAATCGGAGAATTTTTCCGAGATACGGGAAAACCGGCTTTGATTATTTACGACGATTTGTCTAAACAAGCCGTTGCATACCGCGAACTTTCCCTGCTTTTGAGAAGACCGCCGGGTCGTGAAGCATATCCGGGAGACGTTTTTTATCTCCATTCCAGATTGTTGGAGCGGGCAGCGAAAATCATTGCCGACGACGAAATCGCAAAACAAATGAACGATTTGCCGGAATCTTTGAAACCGATGGTAAAAGGAGGCGGCTCATTGACGGCACTTCCCATCATCGAAACGCAAGCGGGAGACGTTGCCGCATATATTCCTACCAACGTGATTTCCATTACGGACGGACAGATTTTTCTGGAATCCGACTTGTTCAACTCCGGCGTTCGACCGGCGATTAACGTAGGAATTTCCGTATCGCGAGTGGGTGGAAACGCACAGATAAAATCCATGAAAAAAGTTGCCGGAACATTGAAACTTGACCAAGCGCAATACAAAGAATTAGAGGCGTTTGCGAAGTTCGGTTCAGACCTTGATGCGGCTACACTTTCCGTGATTTCCAAAGGCGAGAAAAACGTAGAAATCCTGAAACAACCGGTTAATTCTCCGCTTCGTGTGGAAGATCAAGTAGCGATGGTTTACGCCGGAACAGAAAATCTGTTGAGAAATGTTCCCGTGCGAAAAGTGAGAGAATTTATGAAAGATTATGTAGATTTCCTGAAAACCAAACATCCCGAAACGATGACCGCCATAAAATCCGGAAAAATAGACGGCGACATTACAGGCGTTCTGAAAACCGCCGCAAGCGATCTTTCGGCGAAGTATAATTGAGATTCGAGATACGAGTTACGGGGTTCGAGACACGAGTTTGTCAGGCTGAGCGAAGTCGAAGCCCAAAAAGAAGATTTTAAAGATTAAAAAAATCCGGAAAAAGGATTTTAATAATCACATAGCCTTTGAAATTTTCAAAAATCATAATCGAGATGTCGGACATTAGCCGATCACATTATTGTTTTCGGATAACATTTTTTGCCAATATTGAAAAAAATCCGCCCAAAAGAAAACCGACAATGGCTCCGCAAATAATGTCCAACGGAAAATGAACACCGAGATAAATTCGGCTGTAGGAAACTACGGTAGCCCAGAAAAAAAGAATCGGCGGAAGAAAGCGAAATTTGTGTTTCAGCATAAAACTCATAAATGTTGCGATGAAAAAAGAACTGGAAGCGTGTGCGGAATAAAATCCGAATTGTCCGCCACATTTTACCTCGCGCATCAAATGCTCCAAACTTGGGTCGTGGCAAGGACGCAGGCGTTCAAACCCGTCTTTGAAAATAGTTGAAAGTTGGTCTGAAATAGTAGCTCCAATCGCTATGAAAATTAAAATAAAAATAAAGGATTTCAATTTAAAATTTCGGAAAAGCAGATAAAGAAAAATAAAATACAGTGGAAACCATATCCATATTTCCGAAACCAAAATCCAAAATTGGTCGAACCGACTGTCTCCTAAATTGTTGAGAAACAGGAAAATATCTCTGTCTTTTTGGATTAATTCGTCCATGAATTATCGGCTAATGCTTCCTTCGTAGGAATCGTCTTCGTGAGGCTTTATTTCGGTTTCGTCTTTGGGAGCAGAAATTTTCTCTTCGGTTTTTTCTTCGGTTAAAACGCTGTTTTTCAAAGAATCGGCGTGGTCGATTGCCATTTTCTTTACCTTTTCAATTTCTTGTTTAATTTCGGAAACGGGATTGTCGGTTTCTTTCAGAATTTCGGTTTTGATGTCTTCCACAGCGCCGCGCATTCTTCGAAAACCCATTCCCAATTCACGCGCAATTTGCGGGAGTTTGTCGGGTCCGAACAAAACAATAATTGCCAACGCAATCATCAGCATTTCTCCAATACTCAATTCCATTTGACAAATTTAGCAATTTTTTCGAGTTTTGGGATTCGAGGTGTTTTGTTCAGGCTGAGCGAAGTCGAAGCCTCAAATCTACAATTTAAAATATTTCACAGAGCGCAACCACGTCAAAAGTGAAGTTAGAGCAACCACGCTGATGGCACTCATCGGCATTAAAATCGCACAAATTAAAGGAGAAAGTTTGCCCATAACTGCTAAACTCAAACCGACAACATTATAAAGAAAACTGATTAAAAACATCAGTTTTACAATGTTTACGGCATCTTTGCTCATATCCAAATATTTTCGGATTTCGGGAAGTTTTTCGCCGTTCATAATCACATCCGAACTCGGCGTAAAAGCGTTGGTATCGTCGGCAACCGCAATTCCGACATTGCTTTGTTTCAAGGCACCGGCATCGTTCAAACCATCGCCGAACATCGCCGGTTTCAGGTTTCTGTCTTGCAATTCTTTGATGTAATTCAATTTGTTTTCCGGACTTTGATTAAACCGCATTTCTGCAACTTTCGGAGCGATTTCCCGCAACGCATTTTCCTCCGAAGCATTATCGCCGCTCAAAATATCTATTTGATAATCATTGAGTTGAGAGAACATTTCCGCTAAATTTTCGCGATATTCATTTTTAAAAACAAATTTTCCCAAAACCGTTTCATTCTTTTTAATGTAAACCGCCGTTTCCAAATTTTCGGCATTTTCGCCCACAAAACTTGCCGAACCGATTCGGTAATGATTTCCGCGAACATCCGCTTCATAGCCTTTTCCCGAAGTTTCCACAAAGTTTTCTACCGGAAAATAGCCGTCTTCGATTTCCAAAAATTCATACAGAGATTTTGAAAGCGGATGATTGGAATTTTTAAGCAAAGATTTCAGATTTTGCAAATCAACTTCTTGAAAATCAATTCCTTTATATTCTATTTGAGATTTTTTGTTGTGTGTAATCGTTCCGGTTTTATCGAAAACCAGCGTATTGATTTTCGCTAATTTTTCTATCGTTAAAGTATCTTTCACATAAAATTTTTGTCGCCCCAAAATCCGCATCGTGTGTCCGAAAGTAAACGGCGAGGAAAGTGCCAAAGCGCACGGACAAGCCACAATTAAAATGGCGGCGACCACTTGAAACATTTTTTCAAAATCTATTCTCGACCAATAAATTCCGGTAGCCAAAGTGATTCCTAAAATAATGAAAGTGAAATACTTACTGATTTTATTGACCATCGTATCGAGTCCCGTTTCGGCTTTTTTGAAGGCTTCTTTGTTCCAAAGTTGCGTCAAATAACTTTGATCCACATTTTTTATCACTTCCAATTCCAGAACGGCTCCGATTTGTTTTCCGCCTGCAAAAATTTTATCTCCGGGTTTTTTAAAAATCGCGGAACTTTCGCCGGTGATAAAACTGTTGTCTATGTTTCCATCGCCATTAATTAAAATAGAATCCACCGGAATAATTTCTTGATTTCTCACCATAATTCTGTCGCCGATTTTCAGTTCCGAGAGCAAAATATTGTTTTGTTTTCCCTCGAAATCTACTTTGGTTACGGCAATCGGGTAGAAAGATTTGTAATCTCTGTCGTAGGAAAGCGCGTTGTACGTTCTTTTTTGGAACACTTTTCCCAAAAGCATAAAAAATAAAAGTCCGCACAAGGTGTCGAAATATCCCGGTCCGAAATCCGTAAGAACCTCGTAAATACTGCGTCCATAGAGCATTATAATTCCCAAAACGATGGGAACATCTATGTTTACGATTTTATTTTTCAGCCCAAACCAAGCCGATTGAAAATATCCGGAAGCGGAATAAAAAACCACCGGTGTTGCCAGCAAAAACATAATCAATCTGAACAAATGTTTGTATTTTTCCATCCAAAAATCCGAAGTTCCCATAATTTCTTGGGCGTATTCGGGATAGCTGAAAAACATTCCGTTTCCGAAAGCAAAACCTGCAATCGCCAATTTTATGAGCAAAGATTTGTCTAAATGTTCCTCCTTTTTTTCTGCTGTTTCGAGGCTGATAACGGGTTTGTAGCCGAGATTGGTTAAAAATTTTGCCAATTCGCTCAGTTTTAATTCGTGGTGATTGAAAGAAATTTGAAGCGTTTTTTTTGTGAAATGAACTTGCGAATAATGAATGTTTTTATTTAAAGTATGCAAACTTTCCAAAAGCCAAATGCAAGAGGAACAATGAATTACGGGAATTTTAAAAGTGATTAAAGACGTATTTCCTTCGGAAAAATCGGTGAGTTTTTCAAAGATTTCCGGCGTATCCAAATAATCGAATTGCGTGGAATTTTCGTCGGGGCGGATTCCGGATTGTTTGTTGAGTTCATAAAAATTTCCGAGATGATTGAGGCTTAAAATTTCGTAAACCGACTTGCATCCGTTGCAACAAAAGAGTTTTTCATCAAAAAGAATTTTCTCTTTGTCGATTTTTTGTCCGCAATGGAAACAGTTTTCGGAGATTTTTTGCGACATTTCGTTTGCAAAAATAGGATAAAATAATTGCTAAATGGTACTTTTATGGATTTTATGACGTAGATTTTTTCTTGTAATAAGTTCAGTTGATTTATGCGTTTTTTTTAGAGAAAAAAGATGTGACGTGCGGATTTCGCTTGCCGTTCGATTTCCCACAATTTGACTTTTAAAAAATGAAACACGCATGACAAAATATTGACACACAAAACCGAAGGTTTCGCCGATTCCATTGAAAATAATAAAAATGACAGAGGCAAATCCGAAGGATTCGCCGACACCATAAAAAAAATAAAAATACAGGAAGCAAATCGAGGAACGAGATTCGCCGACACCATAAAAAAAATAAAAATACAGGAGGCAAACGAATGATTGTACAAAGTGTTCCATCTGACCGCTGAAAAAAATAAAATATAAACAGATGAAATTTAATATCTTTGACCGATTTTTTCGTAATTCATAATTTAAATGATTCCCCCAAAAGCAAAAAAAATAGCAAAAACCCTTGAAATACACGGAGATAAAAGAACCGACGATTATTTCTGGCTCAACGAAAGAGAAAATCCCGAAGTCTTGAAATACCTTGAAACAGAAAATGCTTACTGCGATTTTGTGATGAAAGATACCGAAAAATTTCAGCAGGAACTCTTCGAGGAAATGAAATCCAGATACAAAAAAGACGACGAATCTGTGCCGTATTTTTTCAATGAATATTGGTACATCGTGAGATATGAAGACGGAAAAGATTATCCGCTTTTCTTTCGCAAACATCGGCTTTTGGAAAATCCGGACGAACTGATTTTGGATGTGAACCTCCTCGCCGAAAACGAAAATTTTTTGGATGTAGGAAGCGTTGCCGTAAGTCCGGACAACGAATTGGCGAGTTTTTCCACAGACAATATCGGGCGCAGAATCTACACCATTCAATTTAAAAATCTGAAAACCGGCGAAATTCTCCCCGATAAAATCGAAAATTCCACAGGAAAAACGGTTTGGGCAAACGATAATGAACATATTTTCTACATTCGGAAAGATAAAAATCTCCGTGCTTTTCAGATTTTTCGGCACAAACTCGGAACCGAGGCTTCGCAAGATGTTTTGATTTTTCACGAAAAAGATGAGGCATTTAACGTTAATATATTCAAAACCAAATCTTTAAAATATATTTTTATTGCGAGTTCGAGCACCGTTTCAGACGAAATGCGCTTTGTTCCGGCGAATGATATTTTTGCCGAATGGAAAATGATACAGCCCAGAATTCCCGATTTGGAATATTCCGTAGAACATTTTGAGGACGAATTCTACATCATCACCAACGCCGATAAATCCACGAATTTTAAACTCGTAAAAACAAAAATCGAAACCCCCGAAATGAAATTTTGGAAAGACGTGATTCCGCATCGGGAAAACGTTTTGCTGGAAGGTTTTGAAATTTTCCGTGATTTTCTGGTTTTGGAAGAGCGAAAAGAAGGTTTGCTTCAAATAAAAATTATTAACAATAAATTTCACTCCGGATTTGGGGAGGCTTTTCATTATTTACCATTTTCCGATCCCACTTACACCGCGTACATCGGTTTGAATTTGGAATTTAATACCGATATTTTGCGTTTCGGCTACACATCGCTCACCACGCCGAGTTCCACGTTTCAATACGATATGAAAGAAAGAATTTCGGTTTTGCTGAAACAGCAGGAAGTTTTAGGCGGCACATTTTCTCCCGAAAACTACATCTCCGAAAGGATTTGGGCAAATTCGCGAGACGGAAAAACCAAAATTCCGATTTCTTTGGTTTATCATAAAAACACCGAAAAAACGCCGCAAACACCGTTGCTTTTGTATGGCTACGGAAGTTATGGACATACGGTAGATGCAGGTTTTTCCAATGTTCGGCTTTCGCTTTTGGATCGCGGATTTATTTTTGCAATCGCACACATTCGCGGCGGCGAATATTTGGGCAGAGAATGGTATGAAAACGGAAAATTGCTCCACAAAAAAAATACGTTTTTTGATTTTATGGATGCGGCAAAATTTTTAATTTCCGAAAATTATACTTCCTCCAAACATCTTTACGCGATGGGCGGAAGCGCGGGCGGACTTTTGATGGGTGCCGTCATCAATTATGAACCCGAACTTTTCAACGGAATTGTGGCGCAAGTTCCTTTCGTGGACGTGGTTACAACGATGTTAGACGAAAATATTCCGCTGACGACCGGAGAATACGACGAATGGGGAAACCCGAACGATCGGGAATTTTACGATTATATGAAATCCTATTCGCCGTACGACAATGTGGAAGCGAAAAAATATCCCAACTTATTGATAACTACCGGATTGCACGATTCTCAAGTTCAATATTGGGAACCTGCAAAATGGACGGCAAAATTGCGGGATTTAAAAACCGACCAAAATATTTTGATTTTCAAAACGGATATGACTTCCGGACACGGCGGCGCAAGCGGCAGATTTGAAAGCCTAAAAGAAGACGCGCTGGAATATGCGTTTTTGTTGAAGATTGAAAAAATACAGGATTTAATTTTACTTTAAAATCTTCAGAACCGCCTCATAATCAGGTTCGTTTATGAGTTCAGAAACCTGTTCGGTGTAGATGATATTATTATTTTCATCGGCTACGATTATTGCCCGGCTCAAAAGTCCTTTCATCGCAGAATTTAAAATGGTAACTCCGATTTTATCTCCGAAATTTCCCCTGAAATCCGAAAGTGTTTCCACATTGTTCAAACCTTCCGCAGCACAAAATCTTCCCAAAGCAAAAGGTAAATCTTTGGAAACATTGATGATTATTGTATTTTCCAAATGGCTTGCGATTTCGTTAAACCGTCTTGCAGAAGCGGCGCAAGTTCCCGTATCAATGCTCGGAAAAATATTGAAAACTTTCTTTTTCCCCTCAAAATCCGAAAGTTTTTTTATAGATAAATTTTGACCAACCAATTCAAAATCTTCCATTTTTGTCCCGATTTCAGGGAGTTTTCCAATAGTGTGAATTTCATTTCCCTTTAAAGTGATGCTTGCCATTTTTTCTGAATTTTTAATTGGGTTCAAAATTAATGAAAAGTTTTGAATTTCAAGTTTTAAAATTCCTCATTGAAAATGTCAAATCCTTTTGGTATTTTTCGCCATACCATAATGTATCCTAAAAATATATAAGTTGCCCCAGCTAATGATAAAAGCAACGCTTCCATGTTGTCACGACTTTTTATAACCCACCAATCTAAACCGAGGAATAAATAGACGATACCTGTTACAAAAATGAAATATGCAGGGAATTTTCGTTCATATATATTATTCTTACCCATTATCATTCTTACCACAAAATTTTGAAACAATGACGATAAATGTGAATTTCCTTTTCTATGAATTTTATTTACGGTTCTAATACTACCTTTCATATAAATATTGGCACTATGATTTCCTGTATGGAAAACTTGTATAACAATGCCCTCTCCAAAATCAAAATATTCAAAAGAAATATCAATACTTTTATTATCATCAGAAATTTTAATATCAAAATCATTTGCTTGATTTTTTCGATATATTATGTTAGCATCTAAAAATATATAATTTTCTTCAATCACTAACCTAACTGTATTTTTTGATGCGACATCATCAGAAGTGATAGTTTCTCTCCCATTATTCCAAAAGGCAATTTTAGATACAGACAAATTTTTAATTTTCTTTTTAGAATATAAAATTTCGACCGTTTCAATTTTATTAATATTTTCTTGTACCAAGTTTATTGTACGAATATTATAGGTTGGAATACGGCTTCTTTTTCCTTTAAAATACAAATAAATACTCATTAGGAATCCTAATAGTCCGATTAAAATTGTTAACCAATTTTGATGAATAAAATTCCAAATAGTTTGAAAATATTCCATATAATTTTTTTATAAATTTTTTCACAAAAACCGATTTTCTGCTAAAATCCACAATCTTTGCGCATATTCATCGGCATTTTTCCAATTTTTTTGATGATATAGTTCGCTTAAAAATTCTTTGGTTTCGTCTAAAGTTTTAAATTGGTTAATGGTTTTTATGGCATTGTTCAATTCGGTTTGATTTCCGCCAAAAAGCATTTTGGAAAAAGCAACGCTGTCATTCAAATCCAAACGAAGTTCGGGTTTTGCTTTTTCGGCTTCCATAAAATCCGTAGAAACATTGGTTTTTAGCAGACTTCCGCTTTTTTTTGTTTCAGTTTCGGAAGTTTCATCATCATCATCAAAAAAATCTTCAAGCGCTTTTAAACCTTTGATGTTCGCAAGTTTGAATTTCTTTTCTTCGTATTCGTCTTGAGGTGTGAGTTTCGGGTTTTTGGTTCCGAGATTCGAATTGTCACCTTGAATAAAGTCGAAGGGGTCAATATTTTCGGAAATTTTTAGAAAAGAAACGTTTTCTGCAAGTTGATAAATCAAATTCCGGTTTTGCAGAAGTTCGTCTTTTGTGTTTATTTTAGAAAGATTTTCGATGATTTCCATACATTCCGAAAAAATTCCGTTTTGAGTTTTTTGCAGGTTTTGCATAAAATTTTATGATTTATTTTTCCTTAATTTTGAGGGTTAATTCTTACGGCTAATTTACAAATGTTTTTAGAAAATACAATCAATTACGCCAAACAAAGCGGTTGGATGGAAGTGATTTGCGGCTCAATGTTTTCGGGAAAAACCGAAGAATTGATCCGCCGTTTGCGGCGTGCGGAAATGGCGGGACAACACGTGGAAATCTTTAAACCGAAAATTGATACGCGCTATTCCGAAGAAGATGTGGTTTCTCACAATCAAAACAAAATCCGAAGTACAGCCGTAGAAAGTCCGAGCGAAATTTTGCTCTTGGGTTCTAACTGCGATGTGGTGGCAATAGACGAAGCGCAATTTTTTGATGACAGCATCGTGGATGTTGCTAACCAATTGGCAAACAACGGAATACGCGTTGTAATCGCCGGTTTGGATATGGATTTTTTGGGGCGACCTTTTGGACCGATGCCTGCTTTGATGGCAACTGCGGAATATGTAACGAAAGTTCACGCGATTTGTAAAAAAACCGGAAATCTCGCCAATTATTCGATGCGGATTTCCGGCAGTAAAAATCTGGTGGAACTCGGCGAAACCGAAAATTACGAAGCCGTGAGCAGAAAGGTTTTTGTGGATGAAGTTTTGAAAAATTTGAAAATGAGGTAAAGCGATAATTGAAAAATTTAAACCCTGAAAGGTTGGTTTTATTTTTCCTCCTTCTTTGGATTATCGCAAAGTGCTTATTTCAAAGACATTTAAAATTTCAACAAAGATAATACAACGAATACAAACACAAGCAAATTAATAGATTGTTAAGACCGCTTGTTGTACTTTTGTATCGGGTTGCATTCCTTTGAAAAAACCTTTAAATAAAGGATTTCATCGCCTTGCACTGCTTTAAAAAAAGTAGTAAAACCCAAATACAGATAATAATGGCATCTATTAAATTGATTCTGCGAAGAAATCAGAAAGACAAAACCGTACATTACCCGCTCCACATCTGCGTTATCAAAGACCGAAAAGCAGATTTACAATGAGTGAAAATGAGGGTAAAAATCCGTGATGTTTTCTTTATTTTAAATTTTCCCTACATTCGTGAGAAATTTAAAAACAAAAATGTATGGAAACAAAATATGGATTTTCAAAAATGACGGCAACGGAATTCGCTTCCTATATTGCCAATCTGAAAGTTGCCAGAACGGTTCTGTTTATTCAGCAACATCACACTTACATTCCTTCTTACGCACATTTTAACGGAAACAATCATTTTGAATTGCAAAAAAGCATGAAAAATACGCATGTGAATGTGAACGGTTGGGCAGACATCGGGCAACATATCACGATTTTTCCGGACGGTTTTGTGCTTACGGGAAGAAGTTTTGAAAAATCTCCGGCTTGCATCACGGGAAATAATGCCAATTCTTTTTGCATCGAAAACTTGGGAAATTTCGACAAAAATGCGGATGAAATGACGACAAAACAAAAAGATGCCATCATCGCTGTAGCAGCCGCGCTTTGCAAAAAATTCGGGCTTGCGCCAAATACGAATACTATTGTTTATCATCATTGGTTTAATCTTTCGACCGGAGTTCGGAACAACGGAACGGGAGGCAACAAATCTTGTCCCGGAACCAATTTTTTCGGCGGAAACAAAGTGGAAAATTGTCAGCAGAATTTCATTCCGTTGGTTTCGGCGAAATTAAAATCTGCGGCTACAAAATCTGAACCGAAAATTCTGAAATACGTCAGCGTAACGGCAGATTCTTTGAATGTGAGAACCGGTGCCTCCGTTTCCAATCCGAAAGCGAAAGATCGAAATCCGGCACTTTTCGGAGCGGTTTTGCGGATTTATGAGGAAAAAAATAATTGGTACAAAATTTCTTCCACGTCTGAACATTGGGTTTCTGCGGCTTATACAAAAACGGTGAAACTCGCTTTAGTAACTGCAAGTGTTTTGAATGTTCGTTCCGGATCCGGAACTTCTTTTCCGAAAATCGGGTCGCTGCCGAAAGGAACCGAAGTTTTCGTTTATGAACAAAAAAACGGATGGTCAAAAATCGGCGTTGATTTCAAATGGGTGAGCGATGATTATTTGAGTTTTGGGTAAAATTTTATGTTTTTTTACGAATATTCATTAATTTTTTCATGTATTGTTAAGTGTCTAACGATGTATTTTTATTAACGTAATTTGCTTATAATCAATCATTAAACCCTTAATTTTTTAACTTGTCACATTCTATATACCACTAATTTTGATTGTAACGCACAGAAAAAAACAGAAAAAACAACTCCGCCTTGTATTGGATACCGATGAAAACCATAAAACCTATTTTGATTTTGCAAAAGCAATATTTTACGCAGATACCGCCGCCGGAATCGATTACAATATAGACATCGCGGGAACATTATTTCCCACGCACTCGGAAATCGGGAGCACAGGTCTTTTGGTGCAAATAGACCGCTTGAGGTTAGACATCAGCAAAACCAAAAACATTCCCGAAGCCGACGCATTAGGCTATCCTCCCGATTTTATCGGTGTTTACGCCGATGCACTTTCGGTAATATTGCCGCCAAAATGGTTTAGCGGACAAAGCACCTATCAATCCACACTCAAATTAGCCGGATACAATTTGCTGGTCGGTTCCGGAGCAATTACCGGAACATTCGCATTGGAAGCCGTACCAATTTCCGGCGGACAAGGCGATGTTACCTCATTTTTCGGCAATCATTGAGAAAATAAAAATGCTTATTTTTCAAAAAAACAGAATTTTTCTTGCCGATGTAATTTTTTATAAATACCTTTGGCTTTAACAAAAACACGAAAAAAAATCATGCCCGAAACATCCTCGAACGCACTTGCGACCACATCCGACAATGGCAGAAACATAAGACCGGAACTGATGCCCGAATCCTTTTTTCTTTTGGAAAAAGACAAAGTTTTTTCACAAGCAGAGGTGGATAAATTCGGGATTATAGCAGCAGGGAATAGTTCGGTTTTCAGAACCACATCCAAAATTTCGTACACGGGAAAAGTATTTACCATTTGTCCGGGGCAAATTTTCATACAACCCAATTCGGGAGATGCAAACAAGGTAAACATCATCCAAAAACCCTTTTCCCAGCCGATAAAAGGTTTATCCATAAAATACTTGGTTTACAGAGGGCTTAATAAAACCGACTTTTTCGAGAACGGAAAAGTGAAAGAAAGCGGGACGGATTTTGTGAATCATGTGCAGGAAGAATTCCAAAAATTTTACGGAAGCGACGGAGCAAACACAACCCCTCCCGAATTTTTAGCAGAATTTTTGGGCTATCCGAATAACTCCGCACCCACAGAAGAAGAACAACAAAAAGAAACCGACCCGATTGACGATTATTTTTTTAAAACTTCCGAAGTTTCAGATCAAGACGGAGAATCCGGAAAAACCGCATATGAACTCCCGAACGTGCCTCGCGGAATATTTTTGGGAAATGCGGATGAAGAATTGGGAATAGACATCGTGTTGAACGAGGGAGACTACACCGTCGAAAACGACCCGAATCCTTTTCGGCTGAATTTGCAATATGCAAGAGCGGCGGAATATGTTTTAGACCCGGCAATCGCAAATACCGATTTTCAAAAGAAATTGATACGAGAAACCGCGACCGGATTTATTGACGTTGCCGCTTTTTACGGATTGCACGCCCAAGGAAAAGGGAAAATCTATGTCAATACACAGCCCGAACCTTTGGAAAATGCGGAAGATATTTACAATCTTATCAAAAATTTCAAAACCGCTAATACCATTTATCTTTACATCCAAAGCAATCGGCAGCGTTCCTACAATTTTTACGGCAATTATAAAGCATCGGATACCAACGACAACAATTTTAAAATCGGCACAGACCCAAACAATATGCAGGAAAAAACCTTCGGAACGGATGGGTGGCCGGTGGAAGAAATTAGCAATAATGCATCATCTGTGATTGTACAATTTACCACGGATAACCACAGATTTGCGGCGATGTATGTAAAACAAGGCTTGCTCAATCCGTCTGTTTCTCATGAAGATTATTATCTTCGAAGTGGAAATTTGCTACAACAAAGTGATAACAATGAAGACATTAATTATACCCAGCCGATAACATTTGATTTTATACAAACTATTGATAATAAACGCATTGCATCATTTGTTCAGCTGATTTATGAAGGAACACAATTACCAATCTTGGAAACAAATCCTGAAAATACAGAAGAGACGAAAATATGGTATATGAAAGATATTGATGATACATTTGGATTGATTAATGTGGAGCCACACATAAACGCTCAAACCGATTATGAACAGCATTATGTGGCGGATCAAAACCTTCTGCTCATCAATTTTGAGAACAAAACAGGCGGAGCGGACATTGCCACAGTTACCACCAAACGCGTGGAAGATACCATTATGAAAGATGAAACGGAAACTTTGAAAAGGGTAACCTACGAAACTTTGCTGAACAATATCCGACAAAATACAGGTTCTTTTTTCCAGAGCAGATCGGCGTATCCGGAAAACAGCAAAAGTGGGACATTGTCCTTTGACAAAAGCAAAAACAATTTCTATCAACCGGAAAAACCCTATCAACTTCAGACCGAAATTTTTTCCGATTTCAATGGAAATACCGTTACAGGACTATCTCTGCAAATGCAAGACGGAACATTGCCGAGCAAGAAAATTTTAGGAATCACAAAAACCGAGAACGACGTATTTAAAACTTTGATTGACGAGCAACAACTGAACAATCCGAAATTCTTTTTCAAAAATGAATTGGAAGATGAAGAAAGTTACTACGTTTCTTCCGAAGGAACGGAATACAGAAAATACAGCCTTTGCATCATCGGGGAAGACCAACAAGGCACATTGAAATTTTGCGAACCCGAAGAACAAGTTTTTGTAACAACGACAGACAACTGTATTTACGCGAGTGAAGAGTACGGCAGGTGGGTGGAGGTGGAAAGTGAGGGAAATATAAATAACAATGTAAAAGTTCCGATATAATTATTATGGCAACAGTAGTATTAACTCCGAACAATAAGTTAGTTAAAATAATTGGTAACGACAAAAGTAGTGGACAGCCTATCAATTATTCATTGGATGATATGACGTTTGAGATGGATGGTACATTAACGAAATTTACCGTAAATAATAAATCTTTTATTTTCATTTATGATTCAATGTATCATAGTGTTGATAAGGATAAATCAAGAAACGGATTTTGTTTAAAATCAGAATATTCTGATTATAATAATCACGGATATCTAATAGGAGGAACATTAATCAATGAATTGTTAAATGAAAATAATTGGTTTGATGACCATTTTGAATTAGCAGAAAAAGGGGATATTTTCAATATTGAGAAAGTGGAAACAAGTCCGGATAATTTCCAAAAGTATTATACAAGAAAAAGATATAGTTTTGAAATTTCAGATTTTGATATAGATTTTTATGATAGTAAACAATATCCTTTAAATACTAATGCTGAAGATTTATCCGTAGATAGGCTTAATGAGCCTGACGGACTTTTTTTTCAGAAGAATTTCAAAAATAAAATTGGTCAATTAAATATATCCGAATCTGCTAAAATCATCTTATATAAAGGAATTATTAAAATATGTTTCCAGATGTATTGGGTTGTACAAGACATCTTGGAAATTTTAGCAATCAAGAATTTACAGGGAATCATAGATTTCATTAATAGTGGTTCTTCCGATATTATAGAGACAATAAAAAATAGTAACCTTACTACAATTGATAAAACTATTGCGTACCTTTTATTGGATTTTGGATATAGAGATATTGAAAATACTTTGGAACTTGCTCCTATTCTCGAAAATGACCAATTTTATGGCGGATTATATCAACCATTTGAAAATTATCTTAATGCGTTGAGTAATGTTCATAGAAATCTATATCTGAAGAATGAAGAAGAATTATTTGGTGTAGATTCAGATCCTTCAACTTGGTCTCCGGAATTGTTGGAAGAGCAAAGTAAGAAACGGATGAAATATATTAAGGATATACTTCCTGCATCTGCCATATCGCTTATTTTTCAATTTGAAGAAGTAAAAGATATTTTTGATGATTATATAAAGCGAAACTTTATGGGACAACATCAAGAAGGCATTGCCCTAAAAATTATTTATTCTCTATACCTAAACCCCAAAGAAGGAGAAAAATTTTTGGATTATTTGTTGGAGATGAGTGATAATATTCATACTAATTTTGAAAAACTTTACCATTTGTTTGATGACGAAGTGGGAAAAAGTTCACTGGGAATGTTTTCCGGAATTTATGATTTCTTTGCGCAGGAAAAACCTAACCGTAGAAATTTTGTATTTGCTATTTTCAAAATATGGGAAAACTCCAAATATAATTTTTATTACCAAGGAGATGGTGAGTTAAATGGAGATGGAATCAATTTACAATCTTATTTTTTCACCCCTGAAGGAAAGGAGTTTTTTACCATAGATGATGATTTGCGATCACGACTCGTTTTTGAGTTTGATGCGTTTCAAACCAACACATGGGAAAATTATGAAGGAATACAAGGGGATAAATTAGTACAAAATATAAATTATACATACTATGCCAATAAAAATCTTTTCGGTAAACTTATCAAAATTGAAAAAATTACCACTTATGATTATTATATAATTTCGAATCTTGGCTCCACCTATGATACCCCTTCCAAAGATGGAAGAGATACCTATAAATTTAATGTTCATCTTTACCAACCTATGTTTATTTTGGGATATACAGGTGATTTGGAATTACAACCCATAATTTCAGAATATCCTTATATACCGGCATTTTTATTTTATTATTATCAAGATTTTGATAAACTTAAAGATATTCATGCAGGTATTTCTTTTGCTGTAGATGTAGTCTTTGAAGTTGGACTTTTTTTTCTAACCGGTGGTGCAAGTACATTCTCGAAAATACGTTATCTGAAATATTTTACAGAAATTGGTAATGCTATACGTACAGGTAGTACCACAGCAAATACCGCTCTCATTATAAAAGGTATAGAGGGAGTAACAGATTCAATGGCAGTAACATCTTCTGTATGCGGAAGTTATTATAATTTTATGGCAAATACAGCCAACACTGAAACTGCGGCAAAACAATATGAAGAAACCAGCCAAATGTTTTTTACTCTTACTCTATATGCAGCAGGAGCATCTATGATTACTAGATATGCAGCAGGACGTTTCGCGCAAAAAGCACTTGAAAAACCAAACTTTGGAACCTTGCCGGAAGATGTGCAAAATTTTGTGAATGAAATAGCGGGAATAGATAATGCTGCTCTTAACATTTTCCGTAGCAACAGATTGGCAAATAAACCCAATATAGCGGCTGCTTTTGACAATTGGCAACCTTCAATAAAGAGACAATTTTTTGAAGACTTTGGAAATCTTAGTGAAATAGATTTAGTAAAGTTAGATGTAGAGGATGCCTTGAACAATTGGAAAAAATTATTAGACAATAATATTACGGATAGGGTAATCATAAATGTAACAACAAGTACAAAAAAAACAAATAATATTCTTCGGTATTACACGGAACCCGCTTTAAGAAATATATTGGAGGCTTTGGATTTCAACAAACGATGGAAGTTTTTAAATAACTTTACAAATGTTGATCAAATTACATTTAATAGAATTAAAACTTATCCTGAATGTATGGATGTTTTTTGGGGACATACACCAAGTGCACAAAAGTTGTTAGGAGAAAATGCTGAACTTTGGTTAAAGTATTTTGAAGCGAGAATGCCGTTAAAAAATAAACAATATTCTGAATTGTCAGGTCTATTTGAAAAGGAGATTGGAGAATCCACAGTAGTTGATGGCATAAAATATGTTACAGATGGAGACTACGACGTTGAAGATATAAGGGATGCTATTGCAATCGCGAATCGGACGGATGATGTACAAATTATAAGTGAAAAATTGGCAATACCTTATGAAATTCTTAGTCTTGCAAAAAAACATTATTACATTGATGAACAGTTTATTTTTGTTAATGATCAATTTAAAATTGGTAGATTCGAAAGAACTTTTTTTGATAATCAAGAGTGGCTTGACATCATAAATAAATCGGTAAATGAATTAGGAAATGAGCAGATATTAATGTTTAAAAGACTTATAGTACACGAATATGTTGAAGCTAAATTAATGGATAAAGGAGTGAATTTTAGATCATACATAGATTCTGAAAATTATGAAATTTTTGATTTTGGGGCACATGATATTTCTCCTAGAATAAATGATTCAAAATATGTGGATATGAAAAGAACAATGGCTCCACCATATGTGGATATTGAAAACCTAACTAATTTGGATCAAATAGTGAATTGGTATATTAACTTTTATAAACTTTAAATAATGGAAAAAGAAAAAAAATATTTAGAATTATCATCGAAAATTAAAAATTGTATCAGTCATAATAATAAAAGAAATGATGTAGTAAGTGTTTTATTATTTAGAAACTACTTAACGGAACTTTTTGCTCTAAAAAAAGAGTTGGGAAATAATTCAGAATTTATTAAAAATCCTGATGCACACAACATATTTTTAGACATAAAACCTGATTGGTTAGGTGAACTTAAAAATATAGATTCTTTTATTGACGACTTAAAACAAAATAATATTAATATTTCAACAGGACGGTATTTAAATGGTCTTTTTGTCTATTTATATACTTATTGGGAATTATATAAAGACTCCAAGGAACTCAGCAGATATGGTAAGGAAAATATTTATCTGTCCACGATAAAAATATTGCAACGAATAAAAGACATTTATGTTTATGGAGGACAATTTGAAATAGGTGATTTTACTTTTAAAAATGAAGACAAATATCAAGGCTACAAATTACCCTCGTTAGATGATGATTTTTTAGATTATATAGAAAAAAAGTGTTCGGATATTCCCAACCAAGAACAAACTAATCAACTTTGGGAAGAATTTCAGAATATGAAAAAATAGATTGCAAGGCACGGAATTTGTAATACAAGGCTCTGCTGTCCGAACATGGAAAGCCGGAGATCCCGCTCCTGAAGCAGGAATTGTAAAACCGACAAAAAGTCCGGATGATATAGATGTAGGTATTGTGCTGCAGCCCGGACAATATGAAAATTTTAAAAAAGATTTTATAGATGCTGTTGAGAAAATGGAAACAAGTGGACATATTAAACCTGAATTGGTAGATATTATCGCGAGTAGAATCAAATATAGCAAGGATAAGATTATGTATCGAAAAATTTTTGATAAAATAAAAATGAATAGTGGAAAAACTTTTGTAGATGAATTAAGAGCAAGTTGTGATAATTTCACTAGTTTTGAAACTAAAGATATCAACTTTGCTATTATCAAAAAATACGACGAATCCGATATATTACCAATAGTAACCTTTAAATATTAATAATTATGATACAGTATAAAAATGTAAAAGGAAATCTTGTTACAGGGCAACAAGTCCAAATGATGGATGCGTATAATATAGAGACACTTGATGATGTTACTGGAAAGTTAAAAATAATAGAGAGGTTTAGGCATTATACGGATACCCCTTCAAAATATTTTGAATATTTTTTAGGAGAAAATGAAGATAAAAATGCTGTTATACAAACCTACGGTAATAAAGAATTTTCAACAGGGGTACTCATATACCTAAATAAACAATCTGCCAATGGGTTTGATTTGTGGGATTATGAAGCTTACTTAAAAACAGGAGAATTAACATTTAAAGGAAAAACTGTATTTGACAATCAAAACAGAGAAATTTTTAGTTGTAATGTTGACAAACAAACAAATGAAATTATAGATGTACCAAGCAAACACTACTATGGTACATCTAATGATCCGGAAGGCTTACAGCTGGAATTTAAATATGAAAGAGACCCACAAACCAACGAAATAAAAGTGTATATAGACGACGATAACGAAACTTCAGGAGTAATACACACCATGAAACAAAGTTATTTCATAGAAATTTTTGGTCAGGATTTTTGGGATGCTCATCCTTATTATCATTCGTTGTTGCCGATATTACCTACTTCCGTCAATATTTAATATTACCCGCCAAAGCACTTAAAATATTAAATTCAAAAAAGTTTTCAACAATACCACCCCAATCCATAAAAAAAACATAACTTTACCACCACTCCGAAAAAACACAAAATATGCCTACTCCACCAATCAAATACAGATATTATCCGCGGTTGTCTTCCATAGTTTCGGAAAAAGACATTCCCGATATTTTGGGTTTCATCAAGGCAGGAATTATCAATCTGCTCAATAAAATCTATTACAAAGATTTGCAGTACAGCAAAAGCCCAAAACAAGATTCCGCATGGTACAGTTTGTCTATCGTAAGCCCCAAAAGAATAGATGTAGAAATCCCCGGAACAGGAATTTATCTGTTGCTTGATCCTGATTTTTCTCCCGGAAGCGGCAATATTTCAGCATTTCCCATCACAGTAGAATATGAGTGGAAAATTTTAGCATATCTGCGTTTTTTCAGTGTGGGCAATTTCTCTTTTCATCCGCAGCAGATTTTTGAAGCAGCATTGCGCATTCTCAACATCACCGAAGAGCAGGCAATAGCACAGTTTATAAACAATTTTGTAGAGCCGATTAATGAAAATATTAGTCCGTTAAAACAATTCGTTCAAGACATTAACAACAGTCTGAACCTAAATATTCCGACACCGACAGACACGACCACTTTAAGTGAAATCGTACAAAATATTTACGGAAAAACCGGTAAATACGCATCATTAGCCGCATTTTCAACTTATTTACTTTCCAATGACATTCAAGATACATCCGGAAAAGTAAAAACCTATTTCCGTGCCTTGATTCCTCAAGATATAGATGAATTTATCAAAGAAGTCATCATTCCGAAATTTCGTGCAACACTGCTGCTTTCCGCAGGAATAGAATTTCCGAGAAACATGCTGATTCCCGTGTATAAGGAAGGTTCAACAGATAATAACGGCAATGATATTTCCTATCAACTGATTCCGGCTGCCAATCCCAATGCTCCGCTAACAGAGCAAGAACCAAAAGCCGTTTTCACATTTGCCGAAGCATTATTTTATGCCGATACTACGCAAGGTTTCGGCTACAATATGGATTTGGTTATCAATTCGATATCGCCCGTACAAATCGGAAATACAGGGCTTATTCTGGATATTCATAATTTAAAAATTGATTTAAGCACTACTTCCAATTTTCCCGAAGCAGATTTAGACGGACGCCCGCCGGAATTTATGGGAGTTTATACAGAACAAACCGATATTATCTTACCAAAAAAATGGTTTTCTAAAGATACAACGTCTAATCAGACCCTAAAAATTTCCGGTAAACATTTCCTGATTGGCACCGGAGGAATTTCAGGAACCATTGCTCTTGAGGCAATTGATACGGGCAATCCACCCGGAACCGAAGATTATTTTTGGGTAAAATTAGGTTCCAATTCCGAAAGATTATGGAGATTAGGTTTCAATTCTTTCGATATCACATTCAGGCAAGGTGCTGTTGTCAGTTCCCACCTCCGCGCCCTTTTAGAAATCCAAAAATTTAAAAACGCCGAAAACGGCGGTCCCGCCCGAATAGAACTGCTCGGCGAATGGGAAAGCAAAGAAAATTTTAAACTTTCCGCAAACTTTCTACCCGATGGACTCAAAATAAAATTATTTGAGCATATTATTTTAACGCTGCAAACGGCGGAAATCGGCGAAAGCAACGGAGATTTCTTTATCGGTACCGATACAAAACTAAGTTTTCCCGAAAACAGTTTAGCCGCAAAACTGCTGAAAAAAACAGAAATAGACCTCCCCGCAATAAGAATCTATGCCAACGGTAGATTTGAAGTCGCCGGAGGCGTTTCATTTATACCCACGAATATCAATATTCCTTTGGGACCCATTGATATATCCGTTACCGGAATACATCTGGGAGCCATGCAACGCCAACACAACGGCGTTTTAAGAAATTACAACTATATCGGATTTGACGGCGCATTGAGCGTTGACCCAATCGGTTTAGACCTTTCCGGAAACGGCGTGAAATTTTATTACACCACAGACGACGACGCTCACGGCGGCAGCAGCGATAGTTTTTTCCACATTTCCACCATAGAATTGGATTTGGTGATTCCGGGAAACGTCTCCGAAGAAAAAGCAACCGCAATTATCAGAGGTTCTCTCACGATTCCCGAACCGGGTGTTTCCGGAGAATACGCCGGCAGCGTTTCCGTAAAACTTCCCAAAGCGAAAATCAGCGGCGAAGCCGCGATGAGGTTTTATCCCAAATATTCAGCATATTACGTGGATGCGGGGTTGGAACTTCCAACTCCGATTCCTTTAGGACCAATCGGAATTTTTGGATTTCACGGCATTATCGGGCAGCGTTATGTCGCCGAAAAAGCAAGTATCGGAATGGGTGCAAAAAATACGTGGTACGATTATTATATGGCGAATCCACGCGGAATTGCAATGCAAAAATTCAGCGGACCTCCGAAAACTTTGGATTACAGCAATGCTTTTTCCGTAGGAGTCGGTGCTTCATTCGCTTTGACGGGCGACGAAAGAATTTCATCGCTTCGGGCGATGATGATTTTGTCTATTCCTTCGGTTTTCATCATTGATGCCGGACTTACCATTTTGGAGGATCGGCTCGGCATTGCCGAAAAGGACAATCGAAAAGCGCCTTTTTATGCTTTCGTGGCTATTGGTGATAATTCCTTGGAATTCGCAATCGGTGCGGATTATCAAATTGATAAATCCAACGGTTGGTTTATGCAAATTCACGCCGAACTGCAAGCCGGATTTTTCTTCAAAAATCAGCGTCCGTGGTACATCAATTTCGGAACACGCGAAAAACCGATTACTGCCTTTTTGTTCAAAGGCATTTTCAATATAAAAGCACAGGCATTTTTAATGCTTTCCGGAAGCGGAATCCAAGCCGGAGCGCGAGTCGGGTTTGATCTCAAACTTCTCGGCATTGTCAGACTTTGGGCATTGATAGAAGTAGGCGCACAAATCAGTTTTGAAAGACCGCAAGTAGGCGGTTTTATTTATATCGAAGGCGGAGCGGAAATTGATCTTGGTTTTATTAGTGCTGGTTTTATGCTTTCGGTTTATTTAAGTTTGGAAATGGTAAAACCTTTTCTTATTTTCGCCGAACTCAGATTACAATTCCGATTTAAATTCTTCTTTGTTAAAATTAAAATAACCGTTGTTCTCCCTTTAAAATGGGAAAAAAATAAAACGGTTGATTATACTCCAATCGCGCCGCTGACGATTAGTAAAGTAACTGATTCTAATTTTCCTAAAGAACCGAGAGCAAATGATTATGTGAAAGGCATTCACATGCTTACGAATGAATCTTTTGATTTGGGACTTCACAGCAGTACAGCACCTCCCAATGGCGATGCTATTTTAAAAACAATTCCGTTAGACACTTTTATAGACATCAGATTAGAAAAAGGCGTTGCTCCGAATAAAGATTTGGTAGATAAAATTATCGGCGGACACACCGGAGGTGCAAAAAATTCCACAGAACTCATTCCTCCGCAGAAAATGCAACCCGGCGGACATAGTTTAAATCAGGTAAAACATCAATATTCCATTGAAAAAATAGAGTTAAAAAGTTGGGACAAAAACACCAAAACGTGGAAAAATTACAATCCGTATAAAGCATTATTGGATGATGATGTTCAAGGTGTTGATAAATTAAGAATAGGGCAATGGCAAAAAAATAACGACCAATACAACACCATCAGAATCTTGGGAACCACGCCTTTTTCCTTTATGGATCCGGGCGAACCCGGTTGGTTTGTTCCCGAACAATACGGAATCACGCCTTCCGAATTATTTTGCACCTATAATGTGTTGAATATTCATCGTTCCAATTTCTTAAAGATACCGTTGGGAACTGTTTATTATCCGCCGGCAAATTATCCCGCACATTTTATATCCGGTGCATATTATACGCTTGAAGGAATTTATTTGCAAACTTTTGAAGTGGACGAGGACGGCAATACAACGCAGATTTTATCGGACGATAAAATGGAGGTAAAAACCGTTCAAAATCCTTTTACGCACGACGAAACCGAACAGCCGTACGACCGTTCTTTGGTTTTCGGAAATGGCAATAATTTGATTATTAGTCCGCCGGAAGCCGTTGTAAAAGGACAATTATTATTAACCACTCACGCACAAAAAATAACCATTGAGTTCTACGAAAAAGATGTAAACCACACGGGCATTAAACCGAAATTCGACCTAAAAGAAACGTTGGTTAAAACCAAACAAGATTTGAACTCTCGCGTAGAATTTGATTTCACCAATAAGGATTTTTCCGTTTCGCAAATCAGAATCGTTCCCGAAACCAATGATAAAGACAGAATCAATGAAATTTTAGAAGAAATCGCGCTGATTTACTATAATGCCGAATTGAATAATGGAAATGCAGGAGGCATCATTATTTTAACACCCCAAGAACAGGAAGCCATTGACGCTCTCGAAAAAGAATTGGCGGATTTGAAAAGTAAATCTTGTACGGATATTAGTTGTGAAAGTTTGGATTTTGTGGTGTTGGATGATTTTTTTATTAGTGCCTCAATAGAAAGTATAGATTTTATATTTCAAGATACATACTTTATAAATGATAATATTACTTTTCAGCAGATATTGCAGCATATGGAATATGGAAATTCTATATCCGTGAATTTTAATCTGTATAGTATTCTTATTATAAAAACTATCATATATAATGACAGAGATCCTTCGCCCATGTACGGACACGTAACAAAAATTGCAGATAAAGGTGATAGACTTTGTGTAGAAAGAGTAGAAGATAAACCCGCGAATTATACGTTTTTCAAATATTCCATCATCAGAATTGCCAAAATGCCGGAAAAACCGATAGAATTAAATTCCGACTGCGGATGTACGGAAAACAGTTCTCCAATCGGGGCAGTTTGCACTACGGCTTTGCAGGAATTTAATTGGATTACATTGGCGGAGTACGAATATCAGCAAACCATACCCGGACAAGATGCCGTAAACGAAAATACCGAAGCAATGGCGGATGCCATCAACAAAACCATTCAACCGATTTGGCGTCCGAATACGAAGTATTATTTGTATTTTCAATTGAAAGACTTGGTAAACGGTGAGAAACATCATACTTTCGATTATTACTACGGTTTTCAAACCAAAGGTCCGATAGGGCATTTTCATAAACAGACCGATTACATTGAATCCGGAAAAAAAGAAGACGAATATACGATTACTTCCCTAAAATCTTACATTGATTACAGAAGATCTTACCCCGATGCAGACGGAAATCTTTTGATGTCCAAACCTTTATTTTTCGGAAACGAACAATGCGAAATCAATATTTATTTTGATGTGCCATACACGCCGCAAATGTTTTCGGAATGGAAAGATTACAACGGAATGGGTGCTGTGAAAGGCGAAATGTCTATTATGATTAAAGACCCCGTTTCAGATACGATAATTCCATATCCGCTGCCCGAAGATTGGCAAGATGAAGACGTTCCGAAACCCGATATTACTTGGGAAAATGACAATGATCCGAGGCTTCCGCTTTCCCTTCAAGTCATTATTAATTACATCAATTATGTCAATGAACACAGCGATTCCATACATTGTGAAGCCAATTTGGGAGACCCGATTTCTCCGTCCACAAAATATTGGTCTGTAAAACTCACCAATCTGAAACCCGAAAAACTTTATACCGCATTGATTTACAACGCTTATGATGCCAACGGAGACGGTGTGATAGAAAATCAAAAAAATGCACAAGGAAACATAGTTTATGAAGAAAGCCAAAAAGTTCACGAATTTATATTCCGAACATCGCGCTATCCAAATTTCAGAGCGCAGGTGGAAAGTTACCATTTGACGGAAAAAGACGACGGCGGAAATATCATTAACACCAAACAGGCCGTTTATGAAATCCGAAAAGAAGATTCTTCCGCTTGGGCGAATGATTTGTACGCTTTGATTTCCGGAAGTTCCACCACGAAAACCGAAAAACTTGCACTGCAATATCCGCACGAATTTGACAGAGCCGTAGAAGGAATTTTAGAATTGAATCCTTTAGACCCTCCGAAAAATACGGAATTTATAAAAATTACAGACGAAACCGAAACGCTGATTGCTATTTTGGTCAGAAATCCCGAGCCGTTCAACGATCCGAAAATTCCGGTTGAAGATATACGGAATACATTGCTGGTTAGAGATTCTAATTCGTCAGGCGGTACACAAACTCCTATTGGAGGAGGAGATATACCGATAGGAACCGGAGAAACCGGTATTAATGATATGTACAAAGTGCTTTGGTCAAAAGATTATTCGCAAGCACTGATAATGAATGATCCAAGAAGGGGAATTACCGCAAAAAATCTTCGGTTTGTGTTCGCTTATAAAACTTGGGACGGGAACCAAAGAAAATACATCGTGAAAGACGAAACGGCTGTGGATGAATCTTTGCGCCTGAACACAGTATCTACCGAACCTATTATTTTTAACAGTTAAAAGAAAAAGAGATGAGTTTTTATTTTAAATCATATAAGAATCCTGATTATAAACAGTTATATGAATCTAAAACATTTGAGATAGATGGTTTTGTGTATTTATTAGGATTATTATATTCGACAAAATCCAACCAATCAATTGCATATATATCAAAAAGAGACAGTAATGGAAATATTCTTTTGGAAAAAGGATTTGATTTTGGTAGTTCTGCCCGATATTTTTCCGGAATATTCAAGTTGTCCAACGGAAATTTTGTTCTTACAATTTTTAATGAAAACGAAGTGAGCATGCTTTGTTTATCATCTGATTTTGAGAAGACGATTTGGTATGAAAAATTCTATGATAGAAAAGATGTTCCACTTTTGTTTACTAATTTAAGTATTTTCCCTTCTGTTTGTACTTTATCAAATGACGAAATTTTTGTAGCTGTGGGAGAATATCACTCCGGAGGTCAAGCGTCAGGGTTGGTTGAAACTATTAATCATCAATTTTTAAATGTTAATGGAAAGACAGGGACTATCAATTTTTCAAAAAAATATACACAATCCTTAAGTTTTGATTTATTGCAAATTTCGGATATTACATCTGACGGAACAAATGTAATTTTAACAGGAAAATATAGAACTAATGCTTTTATATTCGTTATTGACCGAAGTATTAACATCATAAAAAAGTGGTTTTTTAATATTGATAATTATGCTGCAACGAGCAAATTTCTCTATGGGTGGAAATTGAGTAATGTTTATAATAATAAGATTTTATTATTAGGGTGGCATTATTCTCGCAACCCTATAGCACAAAAAAGTAATGAACCTATTCCTTCCGGACAGGAAAATGATTTTGAATTTCCATTACAACAATTTGTACTAAATGTTGATACAGGAAATTTCGAAGATTCATTATATACACAGATTCAAAATAAATCATCTTTGATTGAAACTGAAGAGCGATGTAATTTCCTATTGGAAATTGATTTAAATAATGGTATTACAAAACAAGGATTATTAATAGATGGAAATTTAAAGTTTTTACAAACAGATTATCAAGTTTATGCTACGGATGAAAATATATTTTTCTCCAGATGGAACGAATTATATGCGTTTTCTCGATCTTCCAACCAAAATATTTGGGGTAAATATATAGACCACGGACAAAAATCTGTCCATGAATATTATCGAATAATTACGATTGATTCTGTAAGTATAATATCTTCTCAAGAAAATCACGATAGAAATTTTAATGATTATAGTTATAATCTCGCAAAAACCAATACAAATTACGAAACGTGCAAAACCATTAATTTGGACACACATTCCGTTTCATTATTCACACCGCAACAAGGAAGGTTTGATATAGAATTAGCACCAAATAAATTACCTATTTACGAGCCGGACAGAATATTAAATATCGTAAACATTACATCAAGCGTTCAATCCGATGTTTGTCCTCCCGAAGATTCCGATGACTCCGGCGAAAGCATTGACATCGACGAAAACACCCTTCTTCAATCCCCGAATTTCAATTTATTCGCAGCCGGATCCGCCGGAACAGACAGCCCCGCAAGCGTTCAACTGCGCTGGATTTTAGCCGGAAATCTCGGAGAAAAACACCTGCCCAAAGGAAATTTAGCCACGAATACCAACAATTACAACAAACCCAACGACTTTGTAAAAATATACAAAACACCCTATCAAGAAACTTCTTTTTCATTATTTACATTCTCTTTTGCGGAAAATCTTCACTCCGTGAACAACCAAAAAGCCTATTGGATTTACAATTATCAAGACCCAACATCACTAAACGGAACCTCAAGAATTTTTCACGTTTATTTCGGAAATAAACAAAAATATAATGAAGTATTATCAACCATTAATCCCTTCAGAGATCCTATCGGTTTTCTGACCGCTTACGGCGAAAACATCATCGAAATAGAATGTAAACAAGAACTGTTTTTTGCGACAACGCCTCAATATCCCCGAAAAACCGCGTACAACATACAACTTGAAGCCTTTTCGGTAGAAGAAAATAAATTGGTAACACCGAAAATTCTCGCATTCAGAGATACGATTGTTTCGCCTTCTTTGACAAAAATATTCTGTGAAAACGGCAGAAGCATTCGGTACAAATCAAACAAATTAATCGCCGGATTCGACTTTGAATTTTACTCGGATTTCATTACCAAAACCAATAAAAATAGCGGCTGGAATTTGTTGGGAGAATTTTCATTGTCCACAGAAAATCGCACAGTGGAAAATCGCCTTGATCCTCAGCCAACCACAAATCCGGTTCACGGAAAATGGTTGAGATACAACGATAATGCTTATGTGAACACCGCAAATTATTTGAACAAATGGGAATCCGCCGCACCGCCGGAAAATCCGTTGGATATGGATATAAAACATTCCGTCAACCAATACATAAAATTAAGCGACGATGCCTCAAATCCGAAAGCGGAAGAAGAATTTGACCTCAACGGAATTCCTAATGTAGAAATCGAACCGGAAGAAGGAGAAACTACCGTAATATCTCATCTCGATTTGCTGAATATCGCCGCGAGCGATTACCACGTCGCAAGAATGCTCGGATTGGGAACATTGGATATGGATGTTGATGTGCTCAGAGAAAATGAATTTGTTTATATCTCTGTTTATCAGACTATTAAAGACATCCAAAATCCGTCCGTTCGGAAAGAATGTAAACTTTTATCAATGTCTTTGCCGACTTCCGTTAATACGCAACGTTTTTCATTGCCGATTGACATTGCCGAAGTGAAATTCGGACCCACTTATGATACTCCGGAATCTCAAAACCTGTGCGATGAAGACGGCTACACCTTTGACGGAAGATACAGAATGGTAAAATTCTACACAAAAGATGTTCCTTTCGGAGAAATCAATCCTGTGTTCTTTTCAAACAACCAACCTTTTGACGCTTCCACTTTCACTTTGCCGATATACGCAGGCTTGGAATACAAATATTCCAAAGACAATACATTGCCGAAAGAATGGACAAAACCCGAACTTCTTCACGACAGAAAATACAAGAATATTGACGTTTTTCCGCTTTCCTACGAATCCATACCGATAATGCTTCCGCAGGAAAATGATCCCATTTATATGCATCGGCAAGCGGAATCTGGATTTTATCAATATGCAACTTATGGAATCAATATTTTCTCCCGCGCAACCACGAGCGAAACCACATTTGACGTAGAAACGCATCTGAAACCCAAAAATACACTGCTGCCGCCGTCTGCCGTCAATGCGTGGCTGATTATGGAAGAAAATCCTTTGATGTTCACTTCGCCGTACGAACAAGACAGATATAAAAACAATACCAAGGGCGATAAAACATTGGTGAGATTGAATTTCAGTTATGATTCCAATCAAGATTTGGTTACCTATTCCATTCCTTTGGATACCATTGTTCCGGATCAAGATTATATTAATGATCCCAATAATTTTCCCGATGAATACGATATTTTTGCCGATAAGGTCGAAATTTTTTACCGAAACATCGTTCCGAGAATTATAATGGCGGGAATGGTATCTGCTGCACAACATCCTACGGATTTTTTGCTTGTGGTTTTTAAAACAAAAAATTATTTCGTTGCGAGTACCGGAGAAATGTATCTGTCGGATTTTCCCGAAGGAACTGATGCGAATAACTTTATCGGAGGAATATTTTTATTGGATAATGTCAGTTATATCATCAATGGCATTCAACCCGGAAATCAAGGATTGGAATTTACCGTATTTAAAAAAGAAGTTTCCGAAGCCATCATTTCCGGAAGCAATTACATTGATTATCAGCAATTAAGTTTTCCCGACGTTACCGGAACAGAACTTTTTTCCGCCACAGAAAATATGCAAACCGTAGAGAATTGGGGAACCGCCAATCCGAATCCGCTAAAAGTAAAAATCGGCTCCGATTGGAATATTCACCGAGAAATGATTTATACCCAAAACGAAGACAAAGAAGAAATAAAATATCTTGAAAAATCACGAGGAATTTGGGGTGATGCAAAAATTTCTCCTTCTACGGATGAAAACAATACCGTTGTAGAAGGCGTTTATAGCATTCGTTTTAATGATTTAAAACTCGCCGAACACACTCAATTTTCCGAAAATTCCAATTCCGTAGAATGGACGGGCGGCACCGTTCGGCTTTATCGAAAATCCACTTTCGTGAATGGAAAAGCAAGGACTTCGAGAGAATTATTTAAAGTCATCAGCGCGGAAAATATCGGAAATTCCGACAATTTGGTTCTTCACATCATCGACCATAAATATGATGCGGAAAATCCTCAAAATAATGATGAAATACTAATCGGAAACAATGTTTCGGTAAACTATTATCCCGGATACACCGCTTATCTTTATGCCGATGTCAATAATAATTTAGTGAAAAATTCAGTGCTTCCGCCGGAAAATGTTCTTACAAAATATTCTATTTTCGGCATCAGAACTGTGGATGATGATTTTACCGATACCGACAACCATCCGTACAAATCCAAATTCTGCGAGCCGGCTATTTTATTCGGACAAAATATAAAAGAACCTTTGCAACCGGAACAGCCGAAAGGTGCTTTATTCGCCACAAGACCGGATTTCTACGGAAAATCTACCTATTCTTTTACTGTGAAATTTGCACAAAAACCTTTCAGCATACAGTTTTACAGAAGCAATGACGAGGCGGTTTTCAACGCTTTGTACAAACCGGAAACCATTAAGCAAATCAAAAACGCATTGAATGTATTGGGCGGTTACAACGAAAGTTTTCTGACCAATCGCTGGGAAAATTTCTTCGATTTTGATGTGCTTCAAAATGCGGAAAACTACGCTTCTTATCCCGCCGGCGATGAAAATGAATACGCCTTTCCTCTTCCCGATAAAGTCTTGTTTTATCAGGAAATCAATCTGTTTATTGATAAACATAATCAACAATATCAAACCAATAATCCCCAAATTCCGCAAACCGATTTTGGAAATCTGCCGCTAAACACCATCATCATTGCCGGAACAAGCAACAACGCACCGATTAAACTGATTCATTTTGTTGAAGAAATGCTTTCCGGAACGTTTGTGCCTTTGACGGAAATTCCCGTGATTTATCAACACATTAAATCGAACTATACGCCAATTAATAAAAAACAAAATATCCGGGACAAATACGGCGCACTGCTTCCTCCCGAACATCCGGATTTTGATATGGCACCGATGATAAGCATTTTGGATAATAATCTAAACGAAGTATTATTCACCGATTTCACATTAGACGGAACATCGGACAACGTATGTTTTTATGGCGCAAGAGAAATCGGAACACAGATGAAACCGGGAAAAATGAGCAAAGTCTGCGGACCTGTTCGTTTGGTAGATTCCAATCCGCCGGAAGCCCCGAAAATATTGAGCGGACTTCCGATATTGGAAAACAAAATATTCGGTATTTCTCCGAAAATTAAAATTGATATTCATCCTTATCCCGAAGTTGCAGGTGTTCAAAAAATCAGTCTTTATCGGGCTTTGAACAGATTGGATGCGGAATCCGTTTTATCAATGGCACTCATCAAACAAATGGATATTTCCGATATTGAAATAGCAGAAAATACCGTGTGGACATTATACGATGAATTGGAAAGTTTTGAACAAATTCCGTACGGAGATACTTTGTATTACCGCATTACCGCTTCAAAAAGAATAGAATATGCCGAGCCGGAAACCGAACAAATCATCATTGATTATGCACCGTCTCAAGCCTCGAAAATATTGGCATTAATCCTTACGGAAACCAAAAATCCCGATGCGCCTCAATTAGAAGGTTTCGGCGAGAAATCTCAGGATAATAATTTTGTAAACAATGTAAAACTCGAATGGAATACCACTTGTTACAAAGGTATTTATCACCTATATTCTATGACGTCACAAGGAAATTGGAAAGAAATTGCGCGATTGATTACCGACAATACCAATGATAAAGTTCAATTGCAGGTTTATGAAGAAAATCCCGCAGACCACAATTTCAGTTGGGTAAATAAGGATTTATTGAACATTACCGATGGTAAAATTTCCCTTGCTTTGGAATTGCTCGGAACGGCGTACACTCAATTTTCATTGTTCGATGAAAACGGAAACAGAATGTATTATCACTTCAAAGCGGTTGCAGAAAATACATCCGGAATGTTCAGCACGCAGGAAAATATTTTCACATTATTGAATGAATAATCATCTTGCCGATTTTTTTCATTATTTTTAAATAAAAAATATGACACGCGTAAGATTAGAAATTGATGAAGTGAAAATTCATCGTCCGAAACAGCGATGGAAACTGTATTTTGTGATAGTAGCAGAACATCCTTCGGATTCGGAAAAAATGCTGGTAACCATTTTGCCGCAAGAAGAAAAACCCATCAAACTTACCCCGAGACACGGCAATTCTTTCCATTTTGATACGGATGAAATCGGTTCGGAAGGTTTGTTTGTTTTGAGCCGAGAACTTCCCAAAAATAGAGAACTGAACGTTCATATCTATTTGCGGCATACCAGAAAAGCCGTGCGAAATTTTGGCAATATTCTAAAAGAAGTTGAAAAAGAAATGGGTAAAGATGCTTATGGAATCAAAAAGAATATTGCCGGAATCATCAGCAAAACCGCAGATTCTTGGTTGGTTATCGCTAAAAAATCCGTTTCATTGATTGGACAGATACTCTCCAAAATTCCCGACAGAGATTTTGGTTTTTTAAGTGCTTTTGAACATTTCGGCGCAGAATTTGAAATTTCCGGCGAAATAGACCGCAAAAAAGATTTCAGCGGAGATGCTTCTTTGGTGTACAGTTGGTCGGTGGACGATGTATAACTATCTAATAATCACGTTTTTTGATTTGTTGTACTTATGTTGAACTCTTTTGAAAAAGAAAGTAAGCAATCTCCCTATTAAAGGTATATTCCGAAAATACCAAAGAACTCTGAAAGGGTTTTTACCTGTTCTTAATAAATTTTTTTTTGTATGAAATAGTTGGGTTTTGAACTAAAGAAACACAAAATTCATCGCATTGAAACCCGCACCTCAAACCTCGAACGCTTCGACAGGCTCAGCGTGACGCCTCGTACCTCGAAACTCGTATCTCGAAACTATTGCGGTTTACTATTTTTAAAACTCATAAAGATTCCCGCCGCAGAAATCAGCAGAAACAGGATGAAAGCCGAGAGCGAAAACCATTTTCCTTTTTCGATAACATCCGGTTTGAACAGCATTTTTATCGTGTGTTTTCCCGCCGGAACGTGAACGGCACGCAAAAGATAATTCGCTTTGATGTACGGAACTTCCTCGCCGTCCACAAACATTTTCCAGCCGTAAGGATAATAAATCTCCGAAATCACGGCAAGTTGCGACGTTTTGCTTTGGGTTTTGAGTTCGATTTCATTCGGTTGATATTTGGTGAGCGAAATCCTCGCGGTGCTGTCTTTGGCAACAAGTTTATTTCCGGAAAAATATGCTTTATCGCTTTCCGAAACTACGGCAGTTTTTTTCGTATCAATTTCGCCGATGCTTTTAATTTCTTCATTTGGCGTTTTCACGAATTTCAGGTCGGAAACAAACCACGCATTTCCATTGGCAAACGGATTTGGAACGGTTTCGGGATGTTCCGCATCGCCAAAAATCATATATTTTGTGTTCAGCATATTCAAAATTCTCGGTGTTTTCACGGAATCTTGTTTGTAAAGATATTCATTAAGCAAATCGTCGTAACGCCGCAATTTTACAGCGTGATAGCCGCCAATGGACGATTTAAAATAAGACGTATTCGTCTCGCCGAAAGAAATTTGGTTGTAAATTCTGTAATGCGTTTGATCTTTTTCGGCGATGGTTTCCAAAGTTTTGTTCACGTTTGCATTGGCGAGAAGCGATTGCAATTCGGGATTATCGTCCACTTTTTCGATGAGCAAATCCGAAGTTTCGGTTTGAAAAGGATTATCGGCAAAAATTTTATCAATGAAATTGTCATCGTTCAAATAGCGTTTGTTCACGCTCCACAAATCGAAAAAACTCACGATTCCGATAACGATTAACGCTACATTTTTGCCTATTTTTTGCTTTAAATTTAAAAATAAAACTCCGGCAACGATTGCGACATAAATCATCGCTTTGATGGCATCTTCACGAAACATTTTGTAGCGTTCATCAACGAAAAAATCCAACAAATACGGCGGAAAATATCTTTTCTCCGAATCTGTGGCAAATCCCAACAAAGATTTCCCGAACATCAAAAGCAACAGCGTGATTCCGAGAACTGCGGAAGTTACATAAATCAGAATCCGAATCCTCTCCGCAATCCTCTCCCCCGACCCCTTTGCCTCATTCATTTTGTTTTTTTTCAAAGGAATCGGCGAATCCTTCGGATTTCCAAAGGAGAGGGGAGCGGATTGCGCTCCAATGTTTGCGGATATTTTTTGTTTTTCTAAATTCTGTGAATTTTCAAATTCTTTTTGCGATTCTTTTGGAACGTCCGAAGCCCTTTCTCCTTCGGAGAGAGGGTTTGGGAGAGAGGCTTTTAATCCCACAATCGCAATCAGCGGAAACAGCAATTCCACGACCACCAAAATGGAACTCGGCGCACGAAATTTGTTGTAAAACGGAACGTAATCAATAAAAAAATCGGACAGCGGCATAAAGTTTTTCCCCCAAGCCAAACCGATTGTTAAAATCGCCGCTCCCAAAATCCAATATCTGTATTTTTTCGGCGAAAAGAAAAATCCCAAAATCGCAAGGAAAATCACAACCGCGCCTTGATACGCCGGTCCGGAAGTTATCGGTTGTTCGCCCCAATAAGTGTATCCGCTGAAACCTTTATAAATGGTGTTGAGTTCTTCCTGCGAACTTACATTTTCTTGAATCAAAGTGCTAACGCCGTCCGCAATTTCATCACCGCCTTTTTCTTGGCTTGCTCCGCCCATCAATCTCGGAATAAATAAATTTAAAGTTTCCAATTTTCCGTAACTCCAATTCAAAATACTTTCTTTGTCCATGCCGTTTTTCGGCTCTTGGCTCTTGGCTCTTGGCTCTTGGCTCTCATTCAAGATTTGTTTTCCACGAACGGTTTCTTTCACATATTCGGAATTTGCCATAATTCTCTGCGAATTCATTCCAACGCCGAGTGCAAACGCCAAAGCGACAATTCCTGTGGAGATGAAAAAATGTTTCCACGAATTTTTTTTCAAAATGCTGCGAATGAGTTCGGACAAAAACAAAAATCCCAATGCGAGAAAAAGATAATACGTCATTTGCGGATGGTTTGCGGCAATTTGCAATCCCATAAAAAGTGTGGTGATGATGAAACCGAGAACGTATTTTTTGCGGATATAAACCAATAAAATTCCTGCCAAAAGCGGAGCAAAATAAGCGATGGTGTGAACTTTTCCGTTGTGTCCGGCAGCGATGATGATGTAAAAATAGGTGGACAAACCAAAGAAAGTGGCGCCGAGCAAAGCGTATTTCCAATCTCGAACCGCAACCCAGCCCAAAAGAAAAAATCCCGAAAACAGGAGCACGAGATAATTCACCGGTTTTGGAAACGGCATAAAAAAAGAGTCTATTTTTTTGATGAAATCTCCGCGAAACTGTGCTCCCATTTGGTAAGTCGGCATTCCGGAAAACATAGAATCGCTCCAATAGGTTTCTTCATCGAAATTTGCGCGATAATCCAACAATTCTTTTGCGCCGCCTTTATATTGAACGATGTCGTGCTGAAAAAGTTGTTTCCCCGAAAGCACGGGATTGGCGTAAAAATAAGCGACAACGATAAAGAAAATCAGGCTTCCGATGATAAAAATCAGGTTTTTGTTTTTGAGCATTTTTTTTGTTTTTATTAATACGGTAGATTTAAAGTTTCGTAGTTTTTATGCGAAAATATGAAATTCTCCCTATCATCAAATAATTTCAAAGAACAAATGTCATCATTTTCTTTCGGAAAAATATTCTATCCGTTATTTCCATAGTTGCAAATGTGGTAAAAATTCCCAAATTTTATTCCCGATTTTTTTTAATTGCTTCTTTTCAGCATTTTTCTTGAAAGAATTGCATTTTCAAATTATCACTTTCGTATTTTATGCGTAATTTTGCACATCTGATTTATGGAAATTAAATTATTTTAATGAAAGTTTTAGCTAACGACGGAATTTCAAAAGCGGGAGAAAATCTGCTGAAAGAAAGCGGAATTGAAGTTCTTGAAAATAAAATCGCACAAAATCATCTCATTAATTTTATTAATGAAAACAACGTGGATGTGCTTTTGGTGCGAAGCGCAACCGAAGTTCGACGAGATTTGACAGACGCTTGCCCTTCTCTGAAAATCATCGGAAGAGGCGGCGTCGGGATGGATAATATTGATGTGGAATACGCCAGAAACAAAGGAATTTTTGTGATTAACACGCCAAACGCATCCTCGCGGTCGGTTGCCGAAATGGTTTTTGCACACTTTTTTTCGTTGGCGAGATTTCTCCACGAATCGAACAGAATGATGCCGCTGGAAGGCGAAACCCAATTCAATGCGCTGAAAAAATCTTTTGCAAATGCAGTAGAATTGGAAGGAAAAACTTTGGGTGTGGTCGGTTTTGGCGGAATTGGGAAAGAAGTGGTGAAAATCGGGATTTCTCTCGGGATGAACGTGAAAGTTTTTACCCGAAATCCGAAAACAGAAACCATCAGTCTCGAATTTTTCGACGGACAAAAACTGAATTTCCAAATTTCCTCAGGAAACGATTGGGATGAATTTCTGAAAAATACCGATTTCATCAGCATCAACACACCGAAATCTAAAGAATACATTATTGATTCGCCACAATTTGAAAAAATGAAAAACGGCGTGTTCATCGTGAATACAGCAAGAGGCGGCGTGATCAACGAACAAAAACTTTTAGAATTTATCGAATCCGGAAAAGTGGCAGGTGCCGCTTTGGATGTTTTCGAAAACGAACCGAATCCGAGTTTGAATATTTTGATGAATCCCGCATTATCACTTTCGCCGCACCTTGGCGGAAATACGCTCGATGCGCAGGAAAAAATAGGAACGGAACTCGCCGAACAAATTATTGAAATCAAAAAGAAACTATAAAAAAAATGCCGATTTTTAAACCTTTTAAAGGAATAAGACCTAACGATACTTTTATTGATATTTTTCCGACAGCTTCTCTGGATAATTTCAGTCTTGAAGAAATCAAGCAAAAAGCCCGTGTAAAAGATTCTTACGTTAAAATGCTGAAACCGTATTTGGTGAGTAAATCTAAAGACGTTGACCGGAATATGCGGAAAATTCGTACCGATTTTGATAATATGGTCTCAGAAAAAAAAATGATTCAAGACGATACTTCATATTATGTTTATGAACAAATTCATCCGAACAAAACGGTTTATCGAGGTTTGCTCGGTTTGGTGAGCGTGGATGATTTTTTGGAAGGAAAAATTAAAAAACATGAAGCCACAATTCCACAGAGGCGGGAAAAATTGGCGGATTATTTGGACAAAGTGAATTTGCAGGCAGAACCGGTTTTGTTGACCTATAACAAACCGAGTTCCAGAGTGGAAGTCTTTATGAACATCGAAGAAAAAAATGTTCCCATCATCAATTTTACTTCCGAAAACGGAATCCGACACAAAATCTGGAGAATTGATAACCGCCTGAAAATGCAGCAGTTAAAAGATGCACTCGATCAAATTGATTCTTTTTACATTGCAGACGGACATCACAGAATCGGCTCGGCGGCGCTCAATGCGAAAAACCAAAAAGAGAAAGATAAAAAACACATCGGAAACGAGCCGTACAATTATGTTTTCAGCTATTTGGTTGCCAAAGATTCCATTAAAATTCACGATTACAACCGATTGGTAAAAAACCTTAACGGATTGACTTCCAAAAAGTTTCTAAAAAAATTGGAATCCTCATTTTTAATTCACGAAAGAGGTGAATTGCCGTATTATCCGTCTCAGAAATTTCATATTAGCATGTATTTAGACGGAAAATTCTACAGCCTTCATGTGAAACACGATTTGCGGATAGACGGCGACGATATTCATGATTTGGATCACAATCTTTTGGAGCGGTATATTTTTGATGATATTCTCGGTATAAAATTAGAATCCGTGAGCGAAAACATAGAATATTTAAAAGGAAATTCTACGATTGACGGCATCATTGCGATAAAAGAAAAAGTAGATTCCGGAGAATACAAAGCAGGTTTTGCCATTTATCCGGTGAGTTTTACGGATTTGATTCGTATTTCGGATATGAGCATAAAAATGCCGCCAAAATGCACATTAATCGAACCGAAACTGATGACGGCACTCGTGATGTATGATATGAAATAGCGGACGGCGATTGGTTTCTCGCTTTCGGCGATCAGGTCAAACGCATTATAAATGTTTGCCTAAATCCAACGTTTCGACTTCGCTCAGCATAACAAAATGTGTAAGATTTCGTGCTACACAATCTTAAAATCCACCTGTTTTTTGATGACGTTGGCTTTCATCACTTTTATTTTTATGCGGTCGCCCAACTGATATTGTTTTCCGCGCCGAATACCGTAAACGGCGTGAGATTTCGCATCGTATTGGTAGGAATCGTCCATCAAATCGCGGAGTTTTATCAAACCTTCCGCGCCGTTTTCGGGAATTTCTACCCAAAATCCAAATTCGGCAACGCCCGAAATCACGCCTTCAAAAACTTCGCCCAAATGTTTTTCCATAAACCGCACTTGCATAAATTTGATGCTGTCTCTTTCCGCATCCGCAGCCCGACGTTCCGTAGCCGAACAATGTTTGCATTTTTCTTCAAATTCGGTTTTGTTTACGGATTTTCCGCCGTCCAAATAATGCTGAAGCAATCGGTGCGCAATCAAATCGGGATATCGGCGAATCGGCGAAGTGAAATGCGTGTAATATTCAAATCCCAAACCGTAATGCCCGACGGGTTCTGTGGAATAAACGGCTTTGCTCATCGTTCTCATCGCCAAAGTTTCAATCATATTTTCCTCGCCTTTTCCTTTCACATCGCTCAAAAGTTTGTTCATACTTTCGTGGATTTTCCTCGGATTCGAGAGGTTCATTTTGTATCCGAATGTGGAAACAAAATCTTTCAACGCTTCCAATTTTTCGGGATCGGGATCATCGTGAATGCGATAAACAAAGGTTTTGTCGGTTCTTTGTTTTTGATTGTTTAAAGAAATAAACTCCGAAACTTTTCGATTTGCCAAAAGCATAAATTCTTCAATCAGATGGTTGGAATCTTCGCTCATTTTAAAATAAACACCGATGGGTTCGCTGTTTTCATCGAGGTTGAAACGCACTTCGCTTCGGTCAAAAGTGATGGCTCCGTTTTTTATTCTTGCTTTTCTTAAAATTTTTGCCAATCGGTCTAACACCAAAATCTCTTCCGCCAAATCGCCTTTTCGGGTTTTTATGCGTTTCTGCGCTTCTTCGTAGGAAAATCTTCGGTCTGAATGAATCAGCGTTTTTCCGAACCATTGTTTTTTGATTTCCGCCGAATCGTTCAATTCAAAAACTGCGGAAAATGCGTATCGGTCTTCGTTTGGTTTCAGGCTGCAAACATCGTTGCTCAAAATTTCGGGAAGCATCGGAACCACTCTGTCCACCAAATAAACCGAAGTTCCGCGATTGTAGGCTTCATCGTCTAAAAGCGTTTCGGGAACCACAAAATGCGAAACATCCGCGATGTGAACGCCGATTTCCCAATTTCCGTTTTCCAATTTTTGAATGGAAAGCGCATCGTCAAAATCTTTGGCATTTTCGGGATCAATGGTAAAAGTGAGAATTTTCCGCATATCTCGGCGTTTTTTTATTTCGGCGGCGGAAATTTTTTTGTCTATTTTCGAGGCTTCCAATTCCACATCTTCGGGAAAAGTGTAGGGCAAACCGTATTCCGCGAGAATGGAATGGATTTCGGTTTCGTGTTCGCCCGGTGCACCGAGAACTTTGATGATTTCGCCTTCGGGATTTCTTTCGCCGGTGCGCCAATCGGAAATTTTCACGACTACTTTATCGCCGTTTTTGGCACCGTTTATTTTTCCTTTCGGGATGAAAATATCTGTGTTTATGGACTTTTTGTCGCCCACCACAAATCCGAAATCTTTATGTTTGATGAACTCAAAAGTTCCTACAAATTCCTCGCGATTTCTTTCAATCACTTCCAAAACGGAACCTTCGAGTTTTTTTCCTCTGTAATGATACGTTACGATGAGCACTTTGTCGCCTTGCATCGCATCTTTCACGTTTTTGGAATGTATGAAAATGTCTTCGTCCGAATGTTCCACTTTCACATAAGCGTTTCCGGCTTGGTTAAAATCAATAATTCCGGTGAGCGTGCCTTGAATTTGCAGATTGACGATGTATTTTCCTTTTTCCACTTCTTTGATTTTATCTTCCGCACGAAGCCGATGAAGTGCCTGAACAACTTGCTCTCGTTGTCGCGGATTTTTAAAATCTATTCCGCTTGAAATCTGTTTGTAGTTATAAATTTTAGACGATTTCTGATTCATAAACCGAAGGATTTCTTTTCCGATTTCTTTCAGTTTATCGTCTTTTTTTCGGGGGATGTATTTTGGTTTTTTCATTTGTTTTTTTATTTGGACACGAGATGTGATGCTGTTTTTATTTTTTTTCTACGAAACCGGAAACAGACTTTTGAGGAAACCTGCGACAAAAATAATGATTTATTACCGATGAATTTTAATCTCAATCTCGCATAAAAAAAAACTTTTTACTTTTGCAAAAGTTTTTTCTTAAATAATTATGTCCAAAAATTTAGTGATTGTCGAATCGCCGGCAAAAGCAAAAACCATTCAGAGATATCTGGGAAAAGATTTTGAAGTGAAATCAAGTTTCGGACACATCCGAGACCTTCCCAAAAAAGGAATGGGCATCAATTTGTCCGACTTTACGCCTGCTTACGAAGTTTCGGCAGACAAAAAGAAAGTGGTTTCCGAACTGAAAACAGCCGTGAAAAACGCAGAAACGATTTGGCTCGCCTCCGATGAAGACCGTGAAGGAGAGGCAATCGCCTGGCATCTTGCACAAGAATTGAAGTTGAAAGACGAAAACACGAAAAGAATTGTTTTCCACGAAATTACGAAAAATGCCATCTTGAAAGCCATCGAAAGTCCGAGAAAAATAGACCAAAATCTCGTGAATGCGCAGCAAGCGAGAAGGGTTTTAGACAGAATCGTGGGCTTTGAAATGTCGCCCGTTTTGTGGAAAAAAGTAAAAACCGGACTTTCCGCCGGCAGAGTTCAATCGGTTGCCGTTCGGCTGGTGGTGGAGCGTGAAAAGGAAATTCGGGAATTTCAACCGAAGCAAAGTTATAAAGTGGAAGGTATTTTTCTCAACTCCGAAAAACAGGAAATCTCCGCCAAACTGAAAAAAGATTTCAACCAAGAAACCGAAGCAGAAAAATTTTTAGAACTCGCAAAAAATACGGAATTTAAAGTTTTAAATGTAGAAAAAAAACCTGCAACTCGTTCAGCATCAGCACCTTTTACAACTTCCACTTTACAGCAGGAAGCATCCAACAAATTGGGCTACGGCGTTACGACCACGATGCGCGTTGCACAAAGATTATACGAAGAAGGCTACATCACTTATATGCGAACCGATTCCGTAAACCTCTCGCAAGAAGCCATTAATTCAGCAAAAAATCATATCGTTAAAGAATTTGGCGAAAACTATTCAAAACCGAGAAATTATACCACGAAATCCGCATCGGCACAAGAAGCACACGAAGCCATTCGCCCGACCGATTTTTCTGTGAAATCCATTGGAGACGCTCAATTAAACAAACTTTATCAACTGATTTACAAACGAACTTTGGCTTCGCAAATGGAAAATGCGAAAATCGAAAAAACCATCATCGAAATCGGAGGAAATATTCCGCAAATATTTGAAGCACAAGGCGAAGTGATTATTTTTGACGGATTTTTGAAAGTCTATGAAACCACAAAAGACGAAGACGAGGAAAACGGCGAAAAAGTTTTACCAAAGGTAAATATCGGTGAAATTTTAAGTTATAAAAAAATTACCGCCACCGAAAAATTCACGAAAGCAGCGGCGAGATACACGGAAGCGGCATTGGTAAAAAAACTCGAAGAACTCGGAATTGGGCGACCTTCCACTTATGCGCCGACCATTCAAACCATTCAAAACAGGGAATATGTGGACAAACGCGAAATAAAACCGCAGACGCGCGAAATCGTGAAATTGACGCTCGATAAATCGAATATTAAAAAAGAAATCCTCGCCGAAAAATTCGGGGGAGATAAAAATAAATTTGTGCCGACAGACATCGGCGAAGTGGTCAACGAATTTTTAACGAACCATTTTCAGGAAATTCTCGACTACGGTTTTACCGCAAAAGTGGAACAGGATTTTGACCATATTGCTCGCGGAACCGAAAAATGGAAGGAAATGCTTCAAGGTTTTTATAAAGATTTTCATCCGAAAATTGAAGATATTGAAGAAAATGCAGAGCGTGCAACCGGCGAAAGAATTTTGGGAACCGACCCGAAAACAGGGAAAAATGTGTTGGCAAAAATCGGAAGATTCGGACCGATGATTCAAATCGGAACGGCGGACGACAGCGAAAAACCGATTTTCGCATCGCTGCTTTCCACGCAAAATATCTCGACCATTTCTTTGCAAGAAGCGTTGGATTTGTTTAAACTGCCTTTCGATTTGCAAAATTTTGAAGGAAAACCGGTTTCCGTGGGTGTCGGCAGATTCGGACCGTACATAAAATGGGGCGATGCGTTTATTTCGATTCCAAAAGGTGAAAATCCGCTTTCCGTAAATCAGGAACGCGCCGAAGAAATCATCAAAGAAAAACAACAAGCCGATGCGCCGATTGCCGCATACAAAGGCGAACCCGTAACGAAAGGCGTGGGCAGATTCGGACCTTTTATTAAATATAAAAATATTTATGTGAACGTTCCGAAAAAATACGATTTCAACAATCTCTCGCAAAACGACATCGCCGAACTGATAGAAGCGAAACTCCACAAAGAAGCGAACCGCTATATCCGGCAGTGGGAAAAGGAAAAAATTTCCATCGAAAACGGAAGATGGGGCGCATTTGTGAGAAGCGGAAAAAGTATGATAAAAATTCCGAAAAACAAAAACGGCGAAAAATACGATGTGGAAGAACTAAAAACTATTTCCCTCGACGAAGTGAAAAAATGGATTGCGGCGCAGAAATAGCGGTTGGCTGATTGGCTTTTGGCTTTTGGAATGTTGGTTTTTTTTAACAAAATATGTAAGATTTCTACAGCTCTTTCAAATTATAATCATGTCCAAAAATTTCAAAATCCTGTGTTTATTATTATTTGTCGGAATTGTGGTTTCGATGATTTTTATCAGAATGAAAAATCGGGGGCGGCTTTTTGGAATCAGTATTTTGCTGTTGAGTTTTCCGTTTAAATTTTCGAACAACATCTATCATTGCTACTATTGTTAAGTATTAAAAATCTTTTATTCTCAGGCTAAACGCATTAAAAAATGTTAATCCACCGCCTTTTTTTATCGCAAGGCTCGCAAGGTTTAATTTTCTTTTTTTTCGAAAACGCAAAGGCATTTTATTTAACAAAGGCTTGCGTTCTCTTAATATGTTTTTTCATTTGCCGAG
>JAITMJ010000142.1 GCA_031277475.1 Flavobacteriaceae bacterium | reverse complement strand
TCAGCGAATTTACTTTGCCGACAGGAAAAGAAGTGCCTTTGTGCAGAAAAACGCCAAGCAAGCTGCCTGCTGTGGCAATGTGATATTCGGGTGCATCTTCGTAGAAATATTTTAGCGAGGTTAATGCTCGTGGAACTTCCTGTGCCTCGTCAAAAATAATCAATGTTTCGGCAGGCGATATTTTCATATTCAAAAAGAGTTCGAGCATCGTAATTATTCGCTTGGGGTCAATCGAGCCATTGAATAAATCGACCAACTCGGCACTCGGATTTTGAAAGTTTATGTACGCCACATTTTTAAAACAGCGTTTACCAAAATCTTTGAGCAAATAGGTTTTGCCTACTTGACGCGCACCTTCAAGCAAAAGTGGTTTTCTGCCGCTATTGTCTTTCCATTTTAGCAATTCCGACATTAGTTTTCTTTCCATAATTTGTCTTGAGAATTATTCATTTTCGAAATAATCACTATCTATTTTTTTTACTTCGTAACTCATTTTGGTCGCAATACCTACACCATATTCTATCATTAATTCTGCTAATTCCTTTCCGTTAATCAAAATTATTTTAGGTTCGATACTTATCACAAAATCGTATGCACCTTTTGGATAATCGGAGGTTGAAATAAAAATACCTTTTTTCGCCTTTTTGGAAAGCAGCGATCCTGCAAAATCCCTGATTTGCGTGATTGGAACGGTTTTCTCCCATTTTTTTGCTTGGATATAAATGGTATCAAGTCCTAATTTATCTTCATTGATTATTCCGTCAATCCCGCCGTCTCCCGACTTCCCAATCACTTTCCCTGCCTCTTTTCGCGAGCCTCCATATCCCATTTTTATCAATAAATCAACTACGAGGTGTTCAAAAAAATTCGGTGAACATTCTTTGATTTTTTCTATCAGTTCAGTAGCAAGTTCTCCTTTTAATTGCGTGTACGAATAATCCAAAAGTTCTTCGGGAGTTTTACTCATCTCAATGTCATTTTCTCCAATATTTTTATCGGTGGAATTATCTTTTTTATAATCCTCTCTCCATTGTTTAAATTTTGGAATGTTTTCAAGAAACTTTATATCAATACGTTGTGGTTTTAAATTTAAAATTTCCAATCCTTGTTTGGTAATCAAATAAGAACCTCGTTTAGGAGTTTCAAGCAATCCCGCTTTTTTCAAATAAACCATTGCCCAGCCAACACGGTTCCAAATTATATAGTCTTTTTCACTGGGCAACATTGCCAGACGTTCTTCTTTTGTCAATTTAAACTTATTTGCAATAATTTCAACTAACGCCGGTTTCTTGTATTCTTGTTTATCCGAAAATGCTTCTAACAAAGGTAGCATTATGGTTTGAAAATCAGGTATCATAAATTTATCTTTTAATTACAATCAATCGTAAAATTATAACTTTTTTTATTTAAAACTCACGGAACAATCACATAGAAAATATACGCCGCCAAATTCACGAGCAAAACCACGCCGTAAAGAATATTGGTTTTTCCGCGGCTCAAAGAAAGCATCACCGTGAAAACCGACAGCAGCAAAAGAATAATCGCTTTTTTGTCTAAGCCCAAAACCAAAGGAATGTCGTAAAACACGCAAACCATTGAAACAGCGGGAATTGTAAGCCCGATGCTCGCCAAAGCAGAACCTAATGCCAAGTTCAGCGAAGATTGAATTTTATTTTTTCTCGCCGCCCGAATCGCAGCCATACCTTCCGGAAGCAAAACCACAGCCGCAATCAGAACGCCGACTAAACTTTGCGGTGCTCCGAAATTTTTTATCGTATGTTCTATCGGCGGAGAAAGTGCTTTTGCCATAAAAACAACTACGGCAAGGCATAAAATCAAAACCATCAAACTGATAAAAGTTTGCAGTTTGCTCGGTTTCGGCGTATCAATATTTTTGTTTTCTTCGCCTTCGATGATGAAATAATTTCTGTGCCGAACGGTCTGAACCATCAAAAATGTGGAATAAATAATCAAACTCGCAAAACTGACAAAAATGAGTTGGCTTTCGGAATAATACGGACCGCTGATGCTCGTCGTGTAATTCGGAAGTATGAGCGTGATGACCAAAATCGCCACCAAACTCACCAATGAAGTGGTAGCCGAAGTTCTTGCAAAAAATTGTTCGTGATATTTCACGCCGCCAATCCAAATGCAAACGCCGATAATTCCGTTTAAAATCAACATTATCGCTGCAAAAACCGTATCTCTGGCGTAAGTTCGCGTGTGTTCGCCGCCGGCAAGCATCAGCGAAATGATGAGAGAAACTTCGAGAATCGTGATACAAACCGCCAGAATTATGGTTCCGAAAGGTTCGCCGACTTTATGCGCCACGATTTCCGCGTGATGAACCGCCGCCAAAACACTCGAAATTAAAAATAAAATCCCGACAATCGTCATAAATCCGGAACTTCCGGTTTTTCCGCTCAAATAAAAAAGAGCGGAAAGAACGGGCAAAACGGCAGTCCAGCGCAACAGACTTTTCATATTCAATTTTTAGCAAAGTAAGGATTTTTTTTCTAAATTCCGCAAAACATGTATTGCTTTTGGCTTGAAAACATAAAGTGCTATGTTAATCTTAAAACGCTGGAAATAAATTATAATTTATTGATCATAAATTGATTATAATTTTAATTTACAATTAGTTTAGCATTGAATCTCAAAGTATTTAAATAAAAAACATCACCTCACAATTTTTATCAATTCGATAATAAAAATCAATGTGGCGTTAGGCTGAATCATCGGTGGAGCACCGTTTTCGCCGTAGGCTAAATATGGCGGAATGTAAACTTTCCAACGGGAATTTTCGGGCATCATTGTGAGGATTTCGCGCCAACCTTCAATCATTTCTTCGATTTTAAAAACTCTCGATCCGGAATCTTTCGTGGAATCAAAAACCTGTTTATCAAGAAGATAGCCTTCATATTCTACTTCCACCTCGTCTGAAAAATCGGGAATTTCGCCGTTGCCTTCGATTAAAATTTCGTACTGCAAACCGCTTGGAAGTTCCGTGATTTTCGGATTTTCTCTGTTTTCTTCCAAGAATCTTTGTCCTGCATCCATATTTCTGTGCATCAAATCTTCGCGCAAAATCGCCACATAATTATTGAAAATATCAATGGCTTTTTTGGGGGAAATTTTTCCTGTGGTTCGCTCGAAAATGGTTTTCATACCGTCCACAAAATCGTTGTATTTGATGTCTTCAAAGCCCATATCTTTTAGGCTCATCGACAAAACCACGCCCGCCGAATACGAAACTTTGTCCTCGTCTTCCGTGTGGTCTATTTTTCCTAATAAATCGTAAATGTCCATATTTTTTTTGTTTAAAGTTTAAGGTTTTTTTAGTTTAATGTTTAAGGTTTATTGTGATTCCTGCTCGCTGAATTCTACTTTTCTTTTTGTTTCTAATTTTGGAAAATAAAAAACTTCATCGGAAAAAAACAGGATGGATTTTCGGATGGTAATCTCCGGTTCATATTCGTAACCATCAGCATCAAGCAAATATTCTTTGCCGTTTCGTTCTGCTTTTCCGCTCTTCCAATTCCACATTCTGCTATCCCAATAATACCACCATATTTTATCGTAAATTGCCGGAAAAATCAGTTTTTCTCTCGTGGCAAGTCCATATTTATTTCCCAATCTCACCTCAAAATATTCATTTCTATCCATAAATTCATCATAAACCGGAGGTACGGTTTCTGTTCCGAGAGCATCCAAAATACCTATTTTGTTGTTTATGAATACTTTATAAAAGGTTTTATGTCCAATATAATCCGGAAATAATTGAATTTTATCATATTTGAATGTGGTCAGCGGATTTCCGTTTTGGTCAATCATTCCCCATTTTTTTTCAAATTTCACCAATGCTGTTCCGCGAAAAAATCCTTTTGCAAAATCGTATTTCGGTTCAATTTTTATGTTATTATTTTTATCGATGTAGCCCCATTTTTCTCCCGTTTTTACAGGTTTTAAACCTTCAAACTTTTCTGCTTTTTGAAAAATATATGGCGTTTCCGAAGCACCTCCGCCTCCGATAAACAAGAGATTTCCGGTGTTGTCATAAAACTTCATAACCAATAAATTTCCTTGATTATCTTTGCCGATTCTCACTCTGTCAATGTTTATGTCGCTAAAAAGAAAGGGAATAAAAGATTGACTTTTTTTAAAATAAATTTCCAAAAATTTTTCTTTTACTATTCCCGTAAAAATCGTGTCTCTTTTCGTTCCGCTGTTTTCGGAATCGTCCCAATAACTTATTTTTATTTGGTTCGGCTCTATGAAATTCAGGTCAAAAAAATCGGTTTCCCTGTGAAAATCATCTACTGTGTTCAGATTGAAAATCGACAAAACATTTCGTTCGGATTTCGTTTTTTTAGTGATTGTTGAAAATCCCGAATATTCACCGTCTAAATCTTTCACAGATTGCAATTTCTCGAAATCCTTTGTTTTGTTAATTCTATAAGTGCCGCAAGAATAGACCATCACCGCAATAAACAAAAGTGTAAATATTTTTTGTATTTTCATTGGGCAAAAATATATAAATATTCTCCATAACTCAATATTAATTATATTTGCTTGTTTAATATTTAAAAATATTATGCTGAAATCGTTTCTCAATTGGAAAGTTTTGCTCAATTTGCTTTTGGCAATCGGAGTTTTCATAGGGTTGGTCTGGCTCACGTTTCGCTGGTTGGAAATTCGCACTCATCACGGTCAGGAAATTCCGGTTCCGAATGTGGTGAATTTATCGGTGCAAGATGCGATGAAAGTTTTAGACGAATCCGGTTTGGAATACGAAATTGACAGCCCGAGATACGACCCGAAATATCGTCCGCTCCAAGTTTTGAAAATGTGGCCTTCCGCCGGTTCCAGAATAAAAGGCAGCCGAACCGTTCAACTGATTATCAACCCGAAAAATTGGGCGAAAGTTTCGGTTCCGGATATTTTAGACAGATATAAAAATTTGGCTTTCAGGCAATTAGACCAAGTCGGTTTGAAAGTTGGCGATACTTTATACGAACCGAGCATTCAGCGAGATGCCGTTCTGAGAATGATTTACAACGGAACCACTTTAAAACCCGGAACTTTGTTGCCACGTTTTTCCACAATTGATTTGGTGATTGGTTCCGGACCGAAAAGAGACATCAACGTTCCGAATGTTGTGGGATTAACCGTTCAGGAAGCGAAAGCCGTAATCTCGCAAAATCTTTTTGAAATCGGGCTTGTGGAACACGAAGACGGCGGAAAAGACGAATCCGATATTGTTTATTATCAAGATCCGGCGGCGTTCAGCATTCGCGATCAAGGTATGCAAATTGATATTTGGGCGAGCAAAAAAACGCCTGCGGAAATGTCTGTAAAAATTGAAAATCTCAATTCCCAACATCGCGTAAAAATAGATACAACTGCGGTTTATACAATTTGGGACGATGATAATCCGACTCCGCCTTCGGATGCTCCGCCGAAAAATTCCTCGGGAAATCCTTCAAATTCATCTGACCAAAAACCTAAAGACGACCCAAAACCCAAGAAAACAACAGTGAAAGTGGATTGATTTGAGTTACGAGGTACGAGATTCGAGATTCGAGATACGGGTTTCGAGTTTCGAGTTTGATGCTTTGTCAAATTTTGTAGAAAAGTAAATGTCACACGGGTCACAAAAAATTCCTAAAAAAAACGGGATTCCACGAGATACTGAAAACAAATTCAGGACGGAATGATGATAAAAACAAAATTCAAAAAGAAATAAAAACAACTTTTTTCGATGGAAAATAAAATTGTAATTTTGGTAGATAATTAAAAACTATGAATGTAGCAAGCGAAAAAGAACGGAAATTAGATAAAGAAACGAGTGATAAAGTGAGTTTCGTCAGTTTTATCATCCCTGAATTTGCCGCAGCGTTTAGAATGAATATACCGGAAGCATATCATTATTTGGTTCGTTATGGAGGCTTTGAATTTTTAACAAAACATTGGTGGGCATTGCATACCGACAACAAATATTGGGCTTTACTTGATATTTACGATATATGCCGCAAAAACGGAGGTTATTTAAAATGAAAGTTTATCACGGAAGTTATACGATTATTTCACTGATTGACCTATCTAAATGTGAAAAACATAAAGATTTCGGGCAAGGATTTTATGTTACACGTTTTCGAAAGCAAGCAGAGGAATGGGCTGAAAAAATTGGCAAAAAAAATAACACACAAGGCATAGTTACAGAATTTGAATTTTTTGAAAGTGCATTTACTTCGTGGAATTACAAAGTATTGCGTTTTGAAGATTATTCTGAAGAATGGTTGGATTTTGTGGTATTAAACCGAAACCCAAACAATGAAAATCCCGCACACGATTACGATATTGTGGAAGGTCCCGTTGCCGATGATAAAATACAACGCCGTTTGGATAAATTTCTAAAAGGTAAAATCCTAAAAGACGTTTTTCTTGATGAACTTCGACATCATAAGGAAACACACCAAATTTGTTTCTGTACGCCAAGAGCATTGATAATGCTCGAAAATGAAACAGACACAAGTTCAGATTATTTTTTTAATATTGAAGATATTGGCGAAGTAATTATAGAAAATCTAATGCTTGACTATGATGTTGATGAAGATAAAGCCGCTAATATTTTCTTCTCTTCCCAAATCTTTATTCAACTATCCGACGAATCTACCAACCTTTACAAAAAAACGTGGCAAGAAATCTACGAAATGTTGAAAATTGAATTACAAAAAATTCATTGATTACATCTTATTCTTCAAAAAAAAAATGAAATCTCCCGAAAATATTTCCGAAATCGAAACCCAAACAGAAGACGAAAATAGTGGGCTGTTCGAGCATTTGAATATTACGGTGGATAAAAAACAAGAACCGCTCCGAATTGATAAATTTCTTTTGATTTATCGGCAAAATTCTTCACGAAACAAAATCACGCAAACGTGCAAAGCCGGAAATGTGGTGGTGAACGGAAAACCCGTAAAACAAAATTACCGCGTGAAACCGGGAGACGAAATTTCTGTTCTTTTGGCGCATCCGCCGCGTGAAAATGTGATTGTCCCGCAAAATATTCCGATTAACATTATTTATGAAGACGATGATTTAATCGTGGTGGACAAAAATGCGGGAATGGTCGTTCATCCGGGTTTTGGAAATTGGGACGGCACTTTGGTGAACGCTTTGGCGTTTCATTTCGAGCAAAACGGAACGAAATCCGATTTGGACAGAGTCGGTTTGGTTCACAGAATTGATAAAGATACGTCGGGACTTTTAGTCATCGCCAAAAACGAATTTGCGATGAGTTTTTTAGCCAAACAATTTTTTGAAAGAACCACAAAACGTTTGTATTGGGCGTTTGTTTGGGGAAATATTTCCGAAGACGAAGGAACGATTCGCGGAAACATCGGCAGAAGCATGAAAAACAGAATGCAAATGGCGGTTTATGAAGACGGAAGCAGCGGAAAACACGCAGTTACTCATTTCAAAGTTTTGGAGCGTTTTCGGTATATGACGTGGGTGGAATGTAAATTGGAAACCGGACGAACGCATCAAATTCGGGCGCATTTTCGGCACATCGGGCATACTTTGTTCAACGATGAACGCTACGAAGGACACGTTCCCTTGCGCGGAATCAATTTGCCGAAATACAAACAATTCATTCAAAATATTTTTGAAATTCTGCCGCGCCACGCGCTTCACGCTCACACTTTGGGTTTTGTGCATCCTGTGAGCAAAAAAGAAATGTATTTTGAAAGTCCGATGCCGAAAGATATGCAAGAAACCGTAGAAAAATGGCGGAAATATTTGGAAAATAATTGAAAGATTTAAGAATGTAAAGATTGAATATAAATCTGTGGAAATCGTTTTTTTTCATCTTCTTGAAAATAAAAATTTTATTTTATACTTATTTTTTGTTATTTCGCGTTAATTCAATATCTCAATATTTTTTTTATTTTTGTCTAATTTTAAAAATCAGAAAACCTTATGAGAAAAATAGCGTTTGTATTTTTCTTGATCGCGATAGCAGTTCAGATTAAAGCGCAAGAAACATTGCCGAACTATCAGCAATACTTATTGGAAGGCGATTTCCTTTTCAATCCGGCGCTTTACGGAAAAACGGATAAAGTGGCATTAAACCTCAATTATCAAAAACAATTTTCGGAATTTGACGAATCTCCGAACGTTCAATCGGTTGGAATTCACGCCAATATTGTGGACAGATTGGGAATGGGGCTTACGTTTTTCAGAGATCAAAACGGACCGATTTCCGCAAATGGCGGCTCCATCGGCGGTTCGTATTTTATTCCGATGAACGACGACGGTGAAAGGAAAAATCAGTTTTCTTTCGGAACCAGCCTCAGCCTTTACAATATGACGATTGATTGGGCAAAACTCAATCCGGAAGATCCCGGTGATCCGGAACTTTATGACGACAACGGAATTTTTCTGATGTACGCCAATCTCGGTTTGGCAGCCACTTACGAAGGTTTTTTTGTGGGTGTTTCCGTGCGAGATATTCCGATTAAAAACGATATTCCCATTCAAAACGGAATCGAACCTCTGCCTACAAAAATTTTCTTGAACACCGGCTACGATTGGTATCTGAACGATGGATTTTATGTAACGCCGTCTATAATGATGGATGTTGCCACCAATTCTTCGCGTTTGCTTGATATTAATGTGATGGCGACTGCAAAAGGAGAAGAAGATTATTTTTCCGGAGGTTTCAGTTTCAGAACTTCCAAGAACAATGTCGGCAGCCAAAGTTTGAATTTATCTCCTGTAATTAAGGCATCTATCGGGAATTTATTTCTCGGTTTGACGTACAATTTCGGAATGTCCGACATCAAAGAATACGCCGGAAACAGTTTTATGCTCAGCGTAGGTTACAATTTGGACAACTTTATCAATACGAGAGGATTTAGGTATCGGTAGTCTGATAAATTAATTTGAACCGAGAATAAAAATATTAATTTTGCCGAGTGATGAATAGTGTTCCTTATGTGAAATTCAGTGATAGTCAATTGGAAAAAATTGGCAATACCGTTGTATATTTAAGCGAAAGGATTCCGAAACTATCCAAAACCAAACTTCTAAAACTTCTATACATTTTAGACGAAATATCCATAAAAAAAAGCGGTATTCCATTTCTAAATTTAAAATACAAAGTATGGAAATTCGGTCCGGTATCCGAAGAATTATTTATTGATTTATCTTCCGAAATAAAATTATTGGAAAATTTTATTAAAAAAAATAATGAAGACGGTATTGACCAAGTCTGCCCGAAAGTAGAATTTAACAGCGATGAATTTTCTGAAAATGATATTAAACTGATGGATTTTGTGATTGAAGAATATGGAAGAAAATCAGGAAAAGAATTGGTTTCATACACCCATAGAGTAAACTCGCCGTGGTATAATACCGCCAAAGAAAACAACGTCTTAAATTTGTTGGAAGAAGAAATCATTAACAACACTGAATATCAGATTGATATGGGGCAATTGGTGGAACACGACGATTGGAAAAAAGAAATTTATCTTGAATACATTGAAACTTTTTAATCCGTGTTTGAAGAAGGCAACATCATTTATTTTACCCCCTTTTATTTTAAGAATGGAAATACAGCAAAATCAAAATATTTTGTGGTCTTAAAAAATGAGGGTTTTACAAGTATAATAGCCTCATTACCAACAAGAAAAGACTCTATTCCCAACAAAATTACAGTTACGGACGGCTGCGTAGAATTGCCGAAAGCAAATTTGAATTGTTTTGTCATTTCCAAAAATAAAACCGTTACAGAGTGTGGAAAAACATTTGACTTTACAACATTTCTATACGGACATCAAATTGATGTTTACGAAACCAAACTGATGAAAGAAATATACAGAAATGAAGGAAGCGATTATACCGTTTGGGGAAAAATGAAACCGAACTTGTTCAAAGAATTAACAGATTGTTTTAAAAATTCAAGTTCGGTTAAAAATAAATATAAAAAAATACTTTCAAAGTAATTTAATTCATAATTAAAAACTTGTTTCATCTGTTTATATTTTATTTTTTTTAACGGTCAGATGGAACACCTTGTACAATCATTCGTTTGTGTGTCAATATTTTGTCATGGGTGTTTCTTTTGCCTTTTCACTTGGCTCTTAAATGATATACCTCCACATTCCTTTTTGCAAACAGAAATGCAGCTATTGCAATTTTCATTTTTCCACTTCTTTGAATTTGAAAGATGAAATGCTGTATGCCATTAAAAAAGAAATTTTTTTAAGAAAAAATGAACTCGAAAACAAAACCCTGAAATCTCTTTATTTTGGCGGAGGAACGCCCTCGATTCTCGACGTGGACGACATCAAAAAACTGATGGACGACATCCAAAAATATTTCGATTTTGACGATGAAATAGAAATCACTTTGGAAGCAAATCCGGACGATTTAACCAAAAATTTTTTAAGCCAACTTTCACAAACGGCTGTCAACAGACTTTCCATCGGGGTTCAAAGTTTTTGCGACGAAGATTTGAAAATGATGAACCGCGCACACAACGCTTCGCAATCCGAAACTTCCGTAAAATGCTCACAAGATTTTGGTTTTCAGAACATTAGTATTGATTTAATCTACGGTTCGCCGATTTCCGATTTTAAAATTTGGACAAAAAATTTAGACAAAACCATCGAACTTCAAGTTCCGCACATTTCGTCTTATGCTTTAACCATCGAGCCGAAAACTGCCCTTGAAAATTGGATTACCAAAGGAAAAATTCCGCCGCCGAAAGAAGACGAACAGAGCAAAGAATTTTATTATATGTCCGATTTTTTGGAAAAAAACGGATTTCTGCATTATGAAATTTCAAATTTCGGAAAACCGAATTTCCACTCTCGGCACAATTCCAACTATTGGAAACATCGGGAATATTTGGGAATCGGACCGTCGGCTCATTCGTTTGACGGACACAAGGAAAGAAGTTGGAACATCTCGAACAATTCGCTTTACATCAAAAATTTAAAACAAAACATTCTCCCGAAAGAAACAGAAAAACTTTCTGAAAATCAGCGATTTAATGAATTTCTGATGTTGGGTTTAAGAACCGTTTGGGGTGTGGATTTATCGGAATTAAACAAAAAATTTTCCGAACCGATTGTAGAAAAATTTAATAAAAATATTCGACAAAAAATTTCAGACGGCGTTTTGATTATCGAAAACAATCACCTCAAAATTTCCGAAAAACATTGGTTTTTTGCTGACGGAATTGCGGCGGATTTGTTTGTGGTTTAAACGATAATTGAGAATTTAAAAGATATTGAGAATTTAAAAGATATTGAGAATTTTATAAATTCTACACAGAATAAATTAATGTGCAATTCACCTGAATATTTTACAAGAAAAAACCGCTTAAAAAAGTAAGCGGTTTTTTTATATATATGGTTTTGCTTTGAATATCGCCTTTTTCAAATTCAGGGGAAAAATCAATCTCACCAAAATTAATGATGATCGTGATGAAGAAAAGGTCCGTTTCCTTTCGGCTGATTGTAAATTGTTTCCACGCCTTCTTGTTCAAATACTTTTTTTCTGCGGATATCTTCCGGATTGAATCGTTTGGATTTTCCGAAATATTCCCAAAGCCCTTCTGTGAGCCACATCGGAACTACTACTCCGAAAAACATCAAGATACACCAAAATCCTATCAAAAACGTAATAAGGAAAAATACGAATCCCAGAAATTGGTAAAACGGCCAGAAATCAGATGACATCATTTTTACAGATTTTAGGCAAAAATAAATTATTTTTTTCTTTTCTCAAAATCATTTCGCGTGAATTTTCTCATTTGCCGAAATTTCGGAATTTTAGTATTTTCGTGTTCTCAATGAGATAATTTGGAAATTTGAAAATGAGACAATTTGAAAACTTGAGAATGAGGTAATTAGGGAATTTTTAAATCTTTAAATCTTTAAACCTTGAACCTTAAACTTTAAACAAAAAAACTTATGGAATACAGAATTGAACACGACACAATGGGCGAAGTGAAAGTTCCTGCCGATAAATTTTGGGGCGCGCAAACGGAACGTTCAAGAAACAATTTTAAAATCGGACCCGAAGGAAGTATGCCCCGAGAAATCATCGAAGCATTCGCCTATTTGAAAAAAGCCGCCGCTTTTGCCAATTCGGATTTGGGAGTGCTTTCGCCGGAAAAAAGAGATATGATTGCCAATGTTTGCAACGAAATTTTAGAAGGAAAATTAAACGACCAATTTCCGCTCGTGATTTGGCAAACCGGCTCCGGAACGCAAAGCAATATGAACGTGAACGAGGTGATTTCCAACAAAGCACACATCAACAACGGCGGAAAATTAGGCGAAAAATCCGAAGTTCATCCCAACGACGATGTCAATAAATCCCAATCTTCCAACGATACATATCCCACAGCGATGCACATTGCCGCTTACAAAAAAGTGGTGAAAACCACGTTGCCCGCTTTGGAAAAACTCAGAAAAACGCTGAACGAAAAATCCGAGAAATTTCAAAACATCGTGAAAATCGGGAGAACACATCTTATGGATGCCACGCCGCTCACGCTCGGACAAGAATTTTCCGGATATGTTGCCCAATTGGATTACGCCAAAAAAGCCATCGAAAATACTTTGGAACATTTGAAACAGTTGGCTTTGGGCGGAACTGCGGTCGGAACCGGACTGAACACGCCGAAAGGTTATGACGTTTTGGTGGCAAAATATATTGCGGATTTCACAGGATTGCCTTTCATTACGGCATCCAACAAATTCGAGGCTTTGGCTGCACACGACGGAATTGTGGAAACACACGGCGCATTAAAACAATTAGCCGTTTCGCTGTTCAAGATTTCGCAGGATATTCGTTTGCTGGCTTCGGGACCGCGTTCCGGAATCGGCGAAATTTTTATTCCCGAAAACGAGCCCGGTTCTTCCATAATGCCGGGGAAAGTGAATCCCACACAAAACGAAGCATTGACGATGGTTTGCGCACAAGTTTTGGGAAATGATGTGGCGATTTCATTTTCCGGAACACAAGGAAATTATGAACTGAATGTTTTTAAACCCGTAATGGCGGCAAATTTTCTGCAATCTGCCCAACTTCTCGGCGATGCGATGATTTCATTTAATGATCATTGCGCCGCAGGAATCGAGCCGAACGAACCGAGAATCAAAGAATTGGTAGAAAAATCTTTAATGTTGGTAACGGCACTCAACACGCACATCGGCTACGAAAACGCCGCAAAAATTGCGAAAACCGCACACAAAAACGGAACCACGCTGAAAGAAGAAGCCGTGAATTTGGGATTGCTCTCGCCGGAACAATTCGACGAGTGGGTGAAACCGGAGAATATGGTGTGAGGCTAAAATTAAGAATTTATCATTTAAGGAGACCGTCTCGAAAGCATGCAGATGATGCAGATTTTGCAGATTTACGTGTATTATTCAGATATATAAAATCGACGTTATCTGCATGCTAAATTGCTTTTAAGACAGCCACTCATTCAAGATTATTCGGGATGAAAATAATATAAACTTAGTAACATCAAATAAAAAAGTAATGCAAAAGATAAATCATTACATCTAATTATATTTGTTTTATGAATATTAAACTTACGGACAAATTGTATTATTCCATTGGTGAAGTGGCGAAAGCATTCAATGTAAATCCTTCATTATTAAGATATTGGGAGCAAGAGTTTCCTGTGATTAAGCCGAAAAAAAATAAAAAAGGGAACCGCTATTTCACATCGGAAGACATTAAAAACCTCAAAATTATTTATCATCTCGTGAAAGAAAAAGGCTATACTTTGGACGGTGCGAGAATTACACTTGCCACAAACACAAAAATTTCCGAAACCATTTCCATGATTGATCGTTTGGAATTTGTGAAATCCGAACTTTTGAAATTGAAAGAATCGTTGAACGTGGAGATTTAACCAAATTATATTTTAAACTTCCAATTCTTTGATCTATTGTTCCATTGTGTTACCTCTATACAAAAATCACCTCACATCACTAAATTCGCCAAATCCGTCAATGCGGTAATCACTTCTTCGTCATCCGTTAGCGGTTCAATGATGGCTGTTTTTATGCTTAATCGTTTGGACAAACCGCTGTGAATCAGTTTTGCGGCATCCACCAAAAGCCTTGTGGAAACAGTTTCCGTAAGTCCCAACTCTTTCAGATTTCTTATTTTCTCGGCAATTTTTACCAATCTGTTTGCCGTGTTTTCATCAATACCGGTTTCGTTTGCCAGTATTTCGGCTTCCGTTTTCGCTTCGGGATAATTGAAAGACACTGCCACGAAACGCTGACGGGTAGAAGGTTTCAACTCTTTATATCCTCTTTGATAACCCGGATTGAACGAAGCAACCAACATAAAATCGGGATGTGCTTTAATGGTTTCGCCGAGTTTGTCGATAAACAATTCCCGCCGATGGTCGGTGAGCGGATGAATGGCAACAATCACGTCGGGGCGGGCTTCGGCAATTTCGTCGAGATAAAGAATAGCACCGGTTTTGATGGCGGTGGTCAAAGGTCCGTCAATCCAAATGGTTTCGGCGCCTTTGATGATAAAACGTCCGATTAAATCGGTGGAAGAAGTTTCTTCGTGGCAACTTACCGTAATCAAATTTTTGTTCAGTACGGAAGCCATATATTCCACAAATCTGGATTTTCCTGTTCCGGTGGGACCTTTCAGCAGTATTGGAATTTTATTTTTATGCGCATGAGAAAATACGTCTTCTTCTTTGCCTGTGGCAAGATAATAAGGATGGTCGGTTGTGTCATTCATTGTTCGTATTATTTATAGTTTTAATTTGTTTATCCGCCTTACACTGCCGCTTGCAGAATATGGACGGTGTGTATTTTCTTAATAAAATAGTTCATATATTGTCGTTTTAATACGTGATTTTTAGTTAACGAAGTTGTTGTCAATTTGAAAAACAAAAAACCAAAGACAAAACTATTGTTATAGAAATCTGTATAATAACCCACGGATAAACTGATTTGTTGGATCGAACCTTAGATAAGTTAATATTTATTTTGTCTTTCGTTGTGGAGTTTAACTGATCAATAATTAAATCTTTGACAGCCTTATCAAAGTTCAAGGATTTTTGAATTGTATAGCAGAAGTATCCATGAATTATATTCAAAAATATAATAATAATAATTTGAATTAGACAACTCCACGTTACACAGCATTCATTACATAAAGGGAAATTCATTTCTCCTTTGTAAAAAATTGTGAATACAAATAATGTCCAAATACTTAAATTCATTCTCCATTGAATTGATTGTGTGTTAATGAATTTTGAAGATTTGTCTTTATAAATCTCCATTGCCTCTTGTCTTGTCATATCTTGCCAGTTTTTACTTTTTGTGTGGCTCTCTATTTCACTTTGAACCCATAGACTTACCCATAGTTATTCATATTTTGTGGGCAAGGTTTCCCTGTTTTGGGAAAGGATATTTTTAAAATTAATGTTCGCCGCATTCGCGTTAATGAAACATAAATATAGAGAATTTTGTTGTGTTTATGTATCTTTTAGTCGTAGCTTTATAAAGTCCTCGTTTCCTCACACGTTTTCTACTCCGTCGCTTTTATCACCGCATCCATAATTTGTTGGTATTTTTCTTTGGAATAGGTGGAATCGTAGTCGTCTGTGATTTCAAAAAGATACTGATAAAAAGGCGTAATTTTGGAAACTTCTTCGGATTCTCGCATCGCTTTTTCTTTGCCCATCGTTTGTAAATCTTTTATAAATTCATTGAAACGTTTGTCTATCGGTTCTGTGGATTTTAGAACGTAATCGTAGCCTTTCGATTCTTGACCGATTTTTTTATACGCATCTGCTACAGCACCGACTACCATTGAATATTCCAAAGGTTTTGTGCGAATTTGCCTGCCGAGAAATCGTTGATGTTCGGGCGCGAGATTGATGTAATAATCGTATTCCTCAAAGATTTCTTTTTTCAATTTTTCGGCGAGTTTCAGTCCTGTTTGTTCTTGTCCGGCAACGATGTATCCATAAACTATCGAACTCAAAGATTGCGGAGAATTGTATTTTTCCGCCGGAATTTCGCGGCTCGCCAAATCGAGGATTTCTATCGCTTTTTGTTTTTGTCCGCTCAAAGCAAGTGCTTCTGCAGCGCGACCGACAGAACTTCGATAGCCAATGATGTTTTGCGTGCAAGTTTCATCAAAATGAACATTCAAATTTTTAAAATTTCCCCATTTAAAATTTTTCACGATTTGGTAGAGTTCGTCTGCATCCACTCGTCCAGTATCTCCGGCAGAAGTTTCCGGCGTTTTTATCGGAACCAATTTGTAACTGAATCCTGTGAATTGCAGATAATTTCCGAGATAAAAAATATTTTCGGGATCATAAATTCCGCCGGACGAAAAGTGAATCGGTCGCTTCCAATCGTTGTTTGCGAGGATGTCGAGTTGCAAAAGATTATTTTTAAACATACTTCTGCTTTTGTAATTAATGGTGATGAAATCCACTACATTCGGCAAATCTTTTTTGGTAATGGTGCCTGCGTTCAGCGCATTTTGTTTATTGACGGGCAATACGAATTTTGAAACCGGCAGAAAATTCATTTTTTCGTATTTATCATCGCCAAAAAACATTTTCAAAATATCGTCTTTATCCTCGGATTTTGTTCTTAAAAAATCTACGGCTTCTTTCATCGTCATGGAATCTTGCGTGAGAAATTTCCTAAATTCCGGAAAAGCATTTCGGGTGGAATCTTCAGAATCTAAACTTTCAAAAATTTCTTTCCAATCGTTTTTTCTCAACATATAAATTTGGTCGTTGGTTCCGTCTCTGTATTCCTCGTGTTTTAAAACCGAAGGCACAGGCGGAGAATTGTAAGTTTTTCGTTTCATTTGGTCAATGTACCAAGTTGTGGAAAGCAGTGTGAAATTCACGGTTTTTACATCATCTCGAAATCTTTCCGTTTCCTGAATTGCCCAAATCGGAAAAGTATCATTGTCGCCATAAATGAACATAATATCGTTTTTCGGCAAAGATTTCAGTGTGGAATACGCATAATCGTAAGCGGTGTATCTTTGGCTTCTATCGTGCGGAACATAGTTTTGAAAGCCCATCATCAAAGGAATTCCCAAAAGTAAAATTCCGAAAACAAATATTGCGGCAGATGATTTTATTTTAGTTTGCAAAAGCGAAAGAATCGCGCCTGCTCCCAAACCGATCCAAATCGCAAAAACGTAGAAAGAACCGACTACGGCGTAATCTCTTTCGCGAACTTCGTAGGGTTTCATTCCGGTGTAATACACAATCCCGACTCCCGCCAAAATAAACAATGAAAAAACGGCGTAGAATCTTTTGAAATCGCGATTGAACTGAAAGAAAAATCCGATTAATCCCAATAAAAGCGGCAGAAAAAAGAATTTCACAGTGCTTTCGTTGTAGAATTTTTTCGGAGCGTTGTCTGTATTTCCGACCACCTGTTCGTCTATGAATTTAATTCCCGAAATCCAATTTCCCGCTGTGATTCCGCCGCTTCCTTCCAAATCGTTTTGCCGCCCGACGAAATTCCACAACAGATATCGCCCGAAATAATACGCATTTTGAAACGTGATGAAATAATCAAAATTTTGTGCGAAAGACGGACGCTGAACTTTAAGTAAATCATATCGTTTTGCATCCAAATAATCATCCACTTTTATGGTTTTATTTTTGAATTTTTTGCGAAGTTCGTCGTAGATTTTTTCCGCTTCCGGGCTGCCTTCATATTCAGGATTCAGCGTGAAATCCGGCGCGCCGTACATCGAAATGTAATTTTCCATAACTTCCGGTTTGTCGTCGAACATTCTCGGGAAAAAACTGACGTGGTCGGGGCTGTAAACATAATCAAAACGCTCGCTCGTTTTTCTGTAAATTCCGGCTTTTTCGTCTTTTTCGTAAACATCGCCGGTTTTTATGGTTTTGTAGCCGCCTTCGTTTCCATACTCGTCTATATTTTTTTCCAAACCGTTAAAATCCAAAGCGTAGGTGTAGTTTTGTCCGTAGGATGTTGGCCAATCTCCGTATTGTTCGCGGTTGTAGTAATCCAACATTCCGATGGCATTGTCCGGATCGTTCAAATTCATCGGCGGATTGGCGTTGGCGCGAATGGGAATCACCATCCAACAGGAAAATCCGATAATCATATAAACTACGGAAAGCGCAATGGTTTGAAATAAATTTTTTCCGGATTTTCGGGCATATTTAATGGCGAAAAAACACAAAGCAATCGTGATGATAAAAGCGATGACGGTTCCGGAATGAAACGGCATTCCAAGTCCGTTTACTGCGAATCTTTCCACTTTTCCGAACAGCGTCATAATCAACGGGAAAATTCCTTTAAACACGATTCCGAGAATGATGAGCGTAATCACATTTGCCCAAATAAAAGATTTCCACGAAAATTCGTAGTTTCTGGCGTAATAAACCAAACAAATACACGGAATTGCGAGCATACACATCATGTGAACGCCGACTGAAAGCCCGATGATGAAAAATATCAGAATAATCCATCTTTCGTTGTCCGGCGCGTGATATTCGTTTTCCCATTTGGTGATGAGCCAAACCAAAAGTGCGATGAACATTGATGCCATCGCATAAACTTCGCCTTCCACCGCGGAAAACCAAAACGTGTCGGAAAATGTGAAAGACAATGCGCCGATCACGCCTGCGAATAAAATTGAAATTTCTTGAAATCCGGAAACTTCCTCAAATTCTTTTTTTAGAAGTCGGCGTAAAAGATGCGTAATCGTCCAAAACAGAAACAGAATCGTAAATGCGCTGAACAACGCCGACATTCCGTTGATAACCACCGAATAATGATGTCCGTTTCCAAATGCGAACATCGAGGCTACGGCTCCGCAAAGTTGGAAAAGAGCGGCGCCCGGAGCGTGTGTAACCTCCAATTTCACTGCTGAGGAAATATATTCGCCGCAATCCCAGAAACTGAAATTGGGTTCCATAGTCGAAAAATAAGTAACGAGTGCGATTGCAAAAACCGCCCAACCCAAACCGGTGTTCCACGTCTTAAAAGTCCAATTTTTCATAAAGATAAATTATGATTGCGAAAATAAGGTTTTTTTTAGACAGAAGAAACAAGATAGAAATTAGAAGAAAAAAAACATTTTTTCGTAAAAAATTTGGTAGAATAAAAAAAAGGTTATATTTTTGCACACTCAAAACGGGATGTATAGTTTCGGATTGAGGAATAGCAGAGGAGGTCATTGAC
>JAITMJ010000108.1 GCA_031277475.1 Flavobacteriaceae bacterium | reverse complement strand
GTTTCAGCCAATAAATTATGATGGAACTTTTGGAGGAACTTTCGGTGACGCTTTCCGAAATGAAAAAATGGAGCAGCAATACAATATTAGTGTTGAAATCCTGAATATTCCCATCGCTCACAAAAAAAATGTTGGATTGTAGAACCATCTCGTGGACACTTGATATATAGAAGATGCTCCAAAGATTATGAAAGGAAAACAGAGAATGCAAATGCGTTTATCACTTTAATCGATATTAGAAGATTTGTCCGGAAATATTAACTCAAACAGGTTCTTATATTTTAATTACATTTTTAATGCGTTTGACCTGCAAGATTGATATGGCAAAAAATTCTATCTCTTTTTCTTTGTTGTTTTCGGAGTTGTTTTTGCAGAGGTTGCAGGCGACGAAGACGGCGAATTCAACGTAATCATGATATCTTTGATAATATTTTTTGAAGAACTGTATTTCGCACCGCAAACATCGGAAGAAAGCGTGTAGTTTCCTTTATCCACCAAAATAAAATTTTGATTGTTTGCCGGAACCGCTAAATTATACGTTTTTTTTCCGGTGATTTTCACATTCAAATTGCAATTAGACTGGTTCATAATTTGAATGTAGGCTTCTTTGCTGTTCGGATCATTGCTGAACATGTGGTTCAAAAGATCTACCGCTTGCTGTTTGTGAGTATCAGATGTTGAAGTTCCGGCAGATTTTTGCGAACTTATTTTTGTTCCCGATTTTGAAACCGTTGATTTCGAGGTTGTTGCCGGCGGTGAAGTTTTATTGTTGTTTACAATCGTTACCAATCTTTTTTTCAATTCGGCATTTCCGGGATGATTGGGATTATTTTTAATAAAAGTCGCCACCACTTTCGGATCATTGGATTTCGAGGCTTGGTCAAAACTTATCGTTTGAGAAAACACACAAATTGATGCGAGAAATATCGGGATTAACAGGATTTTTTTCATTTTAAAATTATTTTAAATTATTAGACATTGAGAAACTTTTTGCTTTTTGCTTCTTGCTTTAAACTTTTGTCACACTGAGCGAAGTCGAAGTGTTGAACATCAGGCTAAACGCATTAAAAAATGTTAATCCGCCGTCTTTTTTTTAACGCAAAGTTCGCCATATTTTTATCCAAATTTTTCGAAAACGCAAAGGCATTTTATTTAGCAAAGGCTTGTGTTCTCTTAATGCGTTTTTCCGGTTGCAGAGTGAAACGACTTTGCGTTTAAAATATTTTCAAACCTTTTCAAAAATTCCTTGTGTTAAAATTATACTTAAATATTTAATAACTATTAGGCGTATTTAATTTATTTAGTTATAAACATTTAAAATTTTAATGCGTTTGACCCGGTTAAACATTGAACTTTGAATTTAATAAGCAAAAAATTTCATATCTTTGCACGCTCTTAAAAACGGGGCTAAAATAACAATTATTATTTAATAACAAATAAAAGTAAATAAAATTATGTATTCACCAACTGCGGCAGACGTAGCCAAACTTAGAAACACAACAGGTGCAGGAATGATGGACTGCAAAAAAGCCTTAACAGAAGCAGAAGGAGATTTTGAAAAAGCCATCGAAATCCTTAGAAAAAAAGGACAAAAAGTGGCAGCCAACAGAGCCGACAGAGATTCTTCCGAAGGCGCGGTAATCGCGAGAATAAACGAAGACAGAACTTTGGGCGCAATCATCGCTCTGAATTGCGAAACGGATTTCGTGGCAAAAAACGAATCTTTCGTGGAATTGGCTTATGAACTCGCGGAACAAGCGATTTTTTATAAAAACAAAGACGAATTTTTAGCATCGGATTTTCACGGAACCACGGTTGCCGAAAAACTCATCGAGCAAACCGGCGTTATTGGCGAAAAAATTGAAATCGGTTCTTTTGAAAAAATCGAAGGTCCGTATTTGGGCGCGTATATTCACGCCGGAAATAAAATCGCCGCCATTACTTCATTGTCCGCAAATTCTGAAGAAGTCGCAAAAGCCGTATCTATGCAAGTTGCCGCGATGAACCCGATTGCTTTGGACGAAACCCAAGTTTCACAAGACGTGATTAACAAGGAATTGGAAATCGAAAGGGAACTTTTGCAGAAAGAAGGAAAACCGGAAAACATCATCGAAAATATTTTGAAAGGAAAAATTCAGCGTTTTTATAAAGACAATACGCTGGTACATCAAGCCTTCATCAAAGACACAAATATTTCCGTTTCAAATTATGTGAAATCCATGAATCCGGATTTGAAAATTTTGGGTTTTGTTCGAGCGAGTCTTTCTTAAAGCCGTTTTTATCGAAAAACGGGATGAAAAGAGCCAAGATAAAAAGAGAAAAACTTTTTATGTTTGTGAAAACACTTTGTCAAAGTTGAAAATTTGAAAACTCCGGTCCTTTCATGAACTTCGTCTGCAGACTTTCCTTTGTGTGCAGGATGATAGCGATTATATTTTACTTAATCTCTACTTTGTGAGGATGAGCGAAGCCGAATAATTTTCAAAGTTGAATTTTAAACAAATAAAACAATGCAAATACTCGTAACCGGCGGACTTGGATATATCGGTTCTCACACAGTTGTGGAACTTTTGAACAATGGTTTTGAAGTGGTGATTGTGGACGATTTGTCTAATTCCGAAAAATTTATTTTAAATAATATCGAAGAAATCACCGGCAAAAAACCCGCTTTTTATCCTTTCGATTTAAAGAGAAAAGAACTTCTTTCTCAGGTTTTTGAGGCGCACAATATTTTGGGTTGTGTGAATTTTGCGGCGTTTAAAGCCGTCGGTGAAAGTCAGGAAAAACCTTTGGAATATTATGAAAATAATTTGTTTTCGCTCATCAATGTTTTGCAGGAATTTAAGGCGAGAAATATTTCCAATTTCATTTTCAGTTCGTCTTGCACGGTATACGGACAAGCAGACAAAATGCCGATTGACGAAAACGCTCCGCTGAAAACACCCGAAAGCGTTTACGCAAAAACCAAACAAATGAGCGAAGAAATTTTGAAAGATTTTGCTTTGGCGAATCGTAAAAAAATTTCTTTGTTGCGCTATTTTAATCCGATTGGCGCACATCCGTCCGGAAAAATCGGCGAATTGCCGATTGGCGTTCCGAACAATTTGGTTCCATACGTTACACAAACTGCCGCCGGAATTCGCGAAAAATTGAAAATTTGGGGAAACGATTATCCGACGCCGGACGGAACGCCGATTCGCGATTATATTTATGTCGTGGATTTGGCAAAAGCACACGTTGCCGCTTTGAAAAAATTAATTTCCGAAAAATCCGAAACCGCCATTGATATTTATAATCTCGGAACCGGAAAAGGTTCATCGGTTTTGGAAGTGGTTCGTGCTTTTGAAACGGCGACCGGCGTGAAAATACCGTACGAAATTTGCGACAGACGAGCCGGCGATATCACAATGGCTTATGCGAACGCCGACAAAGCGGAAAAAGAACTCGGCTGGAAATCCGAAACCACATTGGAAGAAGCGTTGAAAACCACTTGGAAATGGCAGAAATATATTAAATAAAGAATTTAAAGAATTAAAATAAATCACCTCGTTTTCAAAAACTCATACCAATTTTCCATGCCTTCGCCTGAGATTGCAGAAACTTCAAAACAACGGATGTTCGGATTGACTTTCTTGGCGTTTTCTTTTAATTTTTCTACATCGAATTTCAAATGCGGCAACAAATCAATTTTATTGATGATGCAAATATTCGAAGTGTAAAACATATCGGGATATTTCAAAGGTTTGTCTTCGCCTTCGGTTACGGAAACGATGACAACGCGCTGATTTTCACCTAAATCGAACATCGCCGGACAAACCAAATTTCCCACATTTTCAATCATCAAAACCGAATTTGGTTTGGGTTTCAGTTCTTTTAAAGATTTAGCAATCATTTCAGAATCCAAATGGCAACCTTTTCCTGTATTGATTTGAATAACAGGAATTTGCAACGCAAAAATTCTTTCGGCATCGTTTGTGGTTTGTTGATCGCCTTCGATTACGGAAAATTCAATTTCGTTTTTCAAATCGGAAATGGTTTTCTCCAAAAGCGTGGTTTTTCCGCTTCCGGGCGAACTTACCAAATTGATTGCAAAAATATTCAACGCTTCAAAAAAACCTCGATTTTTTTCCGCACTAAGTTGATTTTTCTGCAAAATATCTCTCTCCAATTCCACCACATTCGCTTCGTGAGAATGGTGATGATCGTGGTGATCGTGAGAATGATGATGATCGTGATGATGATGAGAGTGTGAGTGAGAATGCCCGTCTGTGTGAAAATGCGTGTGATGATTTTCACCGATTTTCGTTAAAGTGATTCCGTTTTCACCGGAACCGCAACCGCAAGTGGAACACATAATTTTATTTTTTTTAAGTTTACGACAAATTTATGGAATTAATAATTATCTTTTTTTCTCATACCTCCAAGTCAGCAATCACAATTTTCTTCATTTTCATCAATGCTTGTTGTGCTTTTTGAACTTTATCGGGATTTTTATCATTCAGTAATTCTATTAATTTTTTCGGAATGATTTGCCAACTCAATCCGAATCTGTCTTTCAGCCAGCCGCACATACTTTCTTTTCCACCTTCGGAAATCAGGGAATCCCATAAAAAATTGGTTTGCTGCTGAGTGTTCGTCATCACAATCATTGAAATTCCTTCGTTAAAATTAAATTGATGTTCAAAAGAAGAATCCATACAATACAAAGTATAACCGTCTATGGAAAAATCTGCGTGTTGCACGTTTTCAGCGGGTTCATTGTTTTCGTTTTCTCCATATTTCAAAACATTTCCGATTTTGGAGTTTGGGAAAGTTTGCGTATAAAAATCCATTGCTTTTTGTGCTTTTCCTTTGTTTTCATTAATGAACATCAAAGTCGGGACTAATTTTTGTGAATGTTCTGAATTTTCAGCCAAATAAAATTGCCACGAAACACCGAATTTATCTTGAATCCATCCGTATTTTTTGCTCCACGGATAAGAATCCAAAGGCATCAGCGGTGTTCCGTTTTCGGAAAGTTTGTTCCAATATTTTTGAACTTCAATTTTATCGGAACATGTAATCATCAGCGAAATCGAAGGATTTTTTTGAAATTGCGAACCACCGTTCAAGAGCATTATTTTTTGCCCAAAAATCTCAATGTGAAAAATCGGCAACATATTTACGGTGATATTCCCGCTAAAGATTTTCGTATAAAACTCGGCGGCTTCTTCTGCATTTCCTGCAAACCAAAGGCAGGGAAAAATATCGGAGTTCATTTTTGTTGTATTTATGTGTTTTGTACCACCTCATTATCAAATTTCCACAAATTTATAGAATTTATAGAATTAATTTTATGTATTTTTACGAAACTAATTTTAAAATTAAAAAAAATGAAAAAGACTTTTATTCTTTTAGCCTTAATGGCTTTTACTGCGGCTTTCGCGCAATGGACCAACGATTACGGCGTGAACACATTGGTCGCAAATTCTCCCACAGCCGATATTGTTTCAACAGGAACTAATGACGGAAAAACTTATGTGGTATATTGGGACGAAACAGCGGGAGCAAACGATTATGTCCTTAAAGTTCAGTTGCTCGACAAAGATGGAAATCAATTATTCGGAAATGAAGGAATGTTGGTAAGCGATGTAGCAATGAGTTCTTTCACCGTAACCAGAGATCAAGCGGTGGACGACAATGGAAATATTTATATTTCTTTTACTTCAACAGGAGACGGACACGGATATGCACACAAAATATCACCTGCCGGCGAACAACTTTGGGGAACAGGCGGAATAGATTTGGGCGAAAATGCTTTCGATACCAAAATCCTTCCGGACGGAAACGGCGGAGCATTTATCGGCTGGTACGGCGGAACAACAGGAAGTTTGATGAGATATGACGCAACCGGAAATCCGGAATGGAGTGCCGTGAAAGTTCTGACTTCACCAAATTCTAATCCGTACACAAGTGTCGGCGAAATGGTTCGTTTGTCAGACGGATCTTTTATCGTTTTGATGCACGTGCGAGGAGGTTTTTCCCCAAATTCTATGTTTTGGGCGCAACGTTATGATGCAGACGGAACCGCCCTTTGGGCAAATGCCGTTCAAGTTTCCAATCAAACCACGGTGTTCAACCGACGATATCCCGTGTTGCAAGACGGCGATGTTACTTATCTCGGATATTACGGCTCGACCGGATTTCGATTCGATTCTTTTCTCCAAAGAATAAACGCAGACGGAACTTTACCTTGGGGCATAAACGGTTCTGATTTCAGATTGGACGGCACACATTATGAAATGGAAACCGGCATTGCTTTTCAAGAAAATTCCGATTATGTGTGGTCTATTTCTCGCGTTACCGACGATTTGCAAAACTTGTATAGTGCGCACGTTCAAAAATTCGACAAAAACACAGGCGCAAGAATGTTCACCGATGATGCAAAACAACTCTTCCCGACAAGCGCAAACTCTTTTATGCTGCAAGGAAATCCGCAAATGGTGGACAACAAACTCTTTTTTCTCGGCTCAACCGGAATTCCAAACGGCGTAAGCCCGATTCAATTATTTGTGTCTTATTTGGATGAAAACGGAGACTTTGTTTGGTCTGAACAATACAGAAATATTGCGACTACCGCTACGGATAAAGGCAGAATAGATTTCACGAAAAATGTGGGCGGACAAAGCGTTGCCGTTTGGACGGAAGATCGAGGCTCAGGAAGCGTGGCTTACGCGCAGAATTATAAAATAGAAGACGAAACAGCGGCTGTAAACGACATTGCAAATTCCAACATCTCATTTTATCCGAATCCCGTAAAAGATATTTTGAACATTACGGCTAAAAAAGAAATAGAAAATGTGGAAGTGTTTAATATGATTGGTCAAAAAGTTATGAATTTATCTAAAATTTCTAACGGGAAAATCAGTGTAAGCAGATTAACTTCCGGTATTTATCTGTTCAAAGTGAAACTTGCGGGCGGACAAATTGAAATATTTAAAATCGTTAAAGACTGATTTTGCTGATGGCTTTTGTCTTATAGCAAATGGCTTGTTACGCTGAGTTTATCGAAGTGTTGAGAGTTTCGCAGTTTAAAACACGTTAAATAATACGAAATTGATTTTTATTTCACATCAATATATTAAACTATAAATCTCAAACATTTTCGAATCTTCAAAAACAAAAAACCTCCGCCTCGTCTTTATTGACGAGGCGGAGCGTTTTATATAAAGCCATTAGCCCAACCCTTCGTGAACTATGTTCGCAGACTTTTCGTCTGTACTCAGGGTGACAATCCGCACATATTTCAAGCCACAAAAAAGCGGGCTCACAATTTTGTGAGCCCGCTTGCATTAATTAAATATTTATTGCCAACAGCCATTGGTCATCCACCGCTCCCCTCTCCTTTGGAGAGGGGTCGGGGGTGAGGATTAGTCTTTAATAATTTTAAAGGTTTCCACTTGTCCGTTTTCAAGTTTCACGCGGAATACATAAACGCCTTGAGACAATTTGCTCACGTTCACTTTTCCGTCTGACACTTTAGATACCGTCATTACTTTCTGACCGGCAACGCTGTAGATTTCTACGCTTTCCACTTTCTGTTTAGATGTAATGTTCAATACATCTTTCACAGGGTTTGGATAATATGCCAAGCCGGAATTTCCTGCTTCGCCTACTGCCAATGGGTCGTCGCAAAGTAAATTGAATACAAATTGATCGATACCGGTATTAGTCCAAGCACCTCCGGTATTGGTATTGTAGAACGCATCGTCGCTACCGAACATAAGGACTTCTTCTGTTTCCCATGCTTCGGCAGTGGATTCAACTTCTATCCAATAAGTGGTATTGGCATTAAAGTTAATCGGAGTATCGAATGCTACGGTATATTTGTAGAAATCTCGACCGAATTCTGAATATACATACACGAAGTTTGTAACAATACCTGTTCTGGTATCGAATTCAGTTCCCGGAACTCCGCTACCATCATCATAGAATCTGAATGAGAACGTGATTGGCGTAGGCCATCCCGCAGGATAGGCTACTGTCGGTTCCATACCGTAAACAGTGAATGCTGTATTTCCTACCGGAATATCTGTTGCTATATGTTGAGCAGTGGCTCCTCCAAAGAACAATGCGTTATCAACGGCAACAGGATTCGTCAATGCAAAGAAATCTTCGCAATCTTCAGGTGGCGGCGGTGGTGTTCCGCATTGTACCATTCTTGCTCTGAATGATGAATCAACGTTGCAACTTGCATCAAGGTGAGTATAGAATCGAACGTTTGCAGTTGCAGTTGCAGTCCAAGTTACAGAACCTGTGCCTGCTGCCAATGTTACAATTCCGTTTGCATCCGAGATGGTAATGTAGTCTGTAGAAATATCGCTTGAGAAGATATATTCAGTTCCGGCGGTTACCGCTACTAATGAATATTCTCCCGGCCATCCTATTGTGGTAATCGCTTGTGGAGTTCCTATGCACGCAGGTACGAACACACCACCCGGATATTGACCGTTTGGTGCATTGGTACAACCAATCGGAGAATCGTCTGTTTGGAACAGGATTTCCTCGGTACAAGCGGCATTACCCATATTATTATATGGCGTTACGCTCAGATAATAAATAGTTTCCGGATCTAATGTAACCGTAAGCGAAGTGGCTCCGATAACATCACCTCCAAATACTTCAATACCTCCGAAAGTAGTTCCCACTTTCACGTGGTAGCCGATAGAATTTGCAGCGGCAGTCCAAGTAAGGGTTACGTTTCCTCCGGCAATTACATCTTGATTTTGAGGGTAAGTGATTCCAAAACCTGTACAATCCGGAAGTATGGTCGGTGGAGTACCTACAGTAATGGTGTAGTCTTCCACTTGTCCGTAACCGTCTCCTTCACAAGGGTCGGTGAATGGGAATACCGGTGGAACTCCAAAACTATACACTTTTTTCACTCTCATTAGGGTGTTGCCCAATGTTGCTCCTGCAGGAACGGTAATAATTCCTGTAGCAGGCGGATTGCTCACGCCGTCTGAACCGACAAGCATAAGGCTTCCGTCTCCGAAGTAAACTTCTCCGGCATCGTTCAATACGCCGTTTTGGTTCCAGTCTGCGAATACTACATAGTAGTTTTCAAAGCCTCCGTCTGCATTTCCGTTCACGCTGATTTGATAAGGGAATCCTTGGTTCACGTTGCCCGGTGCTACAGAAGTAGTGAAGTCTTCGTGGTCTGGTGTTCCGTTTATCGCCGGTGAAGTTTCATTATGAATTCCTGCGAAATCTACCAATGTGATCGGCTCTACATTAAAGTCGAAGACAATCGGTCCGCAATACGTCAATGTTCCGCATTTCACGGTTCTCGCTCTCAATGATTGATCATCCGGTGTACAATTAGAATCCAAATGAGTATAGAATCGAACGTTTGCACTTGCAGTTGCAGTCCAAACTACAGTTCCCGTTCCGCTTGCCAATGTGGTAGTTCCTGCATCATCGCTGATGGTGATGAAATCGGTGGCAATGGAACTTGCGAATGTATATTCTGTTCCTGCGGTTACTGCTACTGTAGAATATTCTCCTGCCCAACCGTCCGGAACAATTACTCCTACAACTCCATTACATACAGGTGTATAGATGCTGTGCGGATATTCTCCGTAAGGATCGTTGAGACAGCCCGGAGGCGTAGCATCAAATTCATCTGCACCCATATCCGGCGTAGTTGTGTTTCTGGTTTCGCCGTCAATATCTGTGGTAACTTCAGCAAGTGGAGTTCCGAGATTATTCAGCGCAATATTGGTTGCATCCAAGTGCAAGTCTGTAGCGGAAGTGAATACCGGCAAAATATCTGCTGAATTGGTATTTCCTCCGAAACCTGTTTGAATGTCAGCCAACGTTGCTCTTGCTGTTCCTCCGATAAACCCGAGATTTGGACCTGCGGAATAATAATCGTTGTTATCAATATTGCTGTATGCAGTGTTCGGTGAAGCACTGTATATCGCATAGCGAGTACCTTTGGTTTGAGTGGTAACAAAAATATTATTTCTCAAATCAATGGCTCCTGCCGCAACACCGGTAGCAATGGTTATTGGTGCTGTATTACCTCCGGCGGCACTGATTTGGTCAGTAGCCATATTAACGGTATTGTTATAAATTTTATAACCTGTACCCGGAGCTACAAATATTCCGTAACCATTATCTGTTACTCCCCAAGCCGGAGTGTATCCATACGCTGCAACATCGGAAATAAAATTGTTATACACCGTTATATTTCCGGTAGTGTTATTACCACTTAATACAATACCTTCTGCTCCATAACCGGTGGTACTGGTATTTTTAATATTGGTAATTTTATTATTGGTAATGGTAATATTGAAATTCGGTGCAGTGGTAGCAGTACCGGTTACATTAATACCTACGTTGTTACTACCTACCCCTGATGATAAGTTGAAAATGGTATTGTTAGTAGCACTGGCATTGATAGTACCGTTCGCGAACCAAACTCCTCTCATCGCTTGATTCAATGATGATGCAAAGTTTCCAATAGTATTATTATCTACTACAGCACCATCTACCCCTTGTATAGCGATAGCCGAACCGGAAATCGCATTGGCTCCCGCAGTATCAAAATTAGAGTTTTTAACGGTTATGTTACCATTGACTCCCGGACTAAAAACTCCAAACGCAAGGATACCATTAAAGGCATTTTGAACAGAAATATTATCTATCATCACGTCTTTAAAGTTACCTCCGGTTAAGGTCGGATTAATATCCGCTAATAAAATCGCAGTATTTTGATTGATACCATCAATAAACGTTGCGTTTTTCAAAGTGATATTATCAGTTCTGTTAGTAGGAGTGGAAGACATGCGAATCACCACAGGGGCTGTAGTCGCAGTGTTTTGGATGGTCAAATCGCGAGAAGTTGTTCCGTTGTTTGAACCGTCTATGGTAAAGTTGCTTCCCCGAATCTCTATCAATGGTGCACTTGCTACGGATCCACCAATGGTTGGTGTAGTTGATGCATCCGGTTTCACGGTAACATTGGTATAGTTACTGCTTCCTGTTCCGCTTGCGTTCAACACGGCAGTAGCGGTTTCTATGGTATTAGCGAATACAACCACGTCAATATTTCCTTGGTGTGTTCCGTCATTAACGGCATCAAACGCTTCTTTCAAAGTAGCATACGCACCTGTTGGTGTTCCTGCACTTGCAGTTACATTGATGGTTGGCGGAAGTTTGATATTGATGGTGTAATCTTCTACCTCGCCAATAGTGGAATATCCGCAAGGCGTAGCATTTCCACCGGAGAATGTGTCATGCAATCTTACTCTCATTCTTGTAGGTCCCTGTGTTGCAGTTGCCGGAATAGCGATGTTTCCTGACCAAGGAGATGGACCCGAAGCTGAGAAAACTTGTTCGCCGGCATCATCAAAATCCATATCTTGGTTGAAATCTATCCAAACTAAAAGTTGATCGTCTGCATAAGAATAACCCAAATTTTCCGCAGCCGAGAACGGATAAGAATTTCCTTGTATTGCGTTTCCTACAACGTTTGTGAAATCCTGATAACCGCCTGCTGTTGTGGTAGAATTATTGTTAATACCTGCAAAAGTTACATTGTTAATGACTTCAAAAGCAGTAATAGCACCTCCGGCATCGCAATATCCTACTGCCGTTCCCGGTGTGATATCCAGCGTATAATCTTCCACTTGACCGTAAAAAGGAGTTGTTCCACAAGGGTCTCCGGTAGTTTCACCGCCATCGTAAAGTCTTACTCTCATTCTGGTAATTCCTCCCGAAGCGGTTGCCGGAATGGTGATGTTTCCGATATAGGGACCTAATCCGCCGCCGCCGGCATTTGTGAGCGCCAATTCACCGGCATCTGCAAAATCGCCGTCTTGATTATAGTCTATCCACACTTTCAAAATATCGCCGGAATATCCAAGTCCATTCTGTGTGGCAGAAAACGGATAAGCGGTTCCTGCGGTTACATTTCCTGTAATGCTTGTGAAATCTTCATAACCCGCTGTTGAAGTAGAATTATTGTTAAAACCTGCAAAAGTTACATTTGTAATTTTCTCTGCACCTGTAGTGGTAGCACCTGCCGCACAATATGCAAGCGGTGCGTAAGTAAACTCATAAGCACCCATATCCGGCGTTGTGGCATTTCTTGTAGCACCTGTATAATCCGTAGTAATTCCGGTAATGGTTGCACCTTTATTATCTAACGGCTGGTTTGCTACGTCTCCTCCTTTTGGAGTAAGGAAACTTGCGTTTGCGCCGACAGTAGATACAAATGCCGGATTAATATTTTCCGAAGCCGCTTCTCTTGGGGCTACTGCTGTTTGGAAATTCGCGAAATTATATCCTGTGGTTCCGTCAAAATAAATATTGCTGTTGGTAGCAGTGCCTACAGAAAGATCATTATTGTTGGAAGTTGAGGCATAATTGGCTAAAGCCGCCGCACTTCTTCTCAATGCGGTTGCGCGCCCTGTTCCGTTAGGTGTAGAAAGATTTACAATGATGTTGTCTCTCATATCCAATTCTCCGGAAGTAGCCGTAGCAGAGTTGGTATGGAAAATACCCGTCGTGCTGAAGTTCGCTCCGGTGGAGGTAGCGTTCAGATAAATGCTGTTGTAATACACATTGTATTTGGTATTAGCCGTTACCGGAACTAAATAAATCCCCGAAATACTTGGCGTAGCCACACTGGATAGCGGCGTTCTCAAATCGCCAATCAAGTTGTTTACGATATTTACGGTAGCACCTGCAGTGCCTGTTGCCACATAAATCCCGTGAGCCGCACTTGTAGCACCCATAGATTGGAAATCGTGAATTTTATTATTTGTAATATTCGTGGTTGCTCCTAATGCTCCAAGCCATATTCCATAAGCGGTACTGGCACTCACTGCACCGTCGGTAGCAATTCCGTGGACTTCATTATTGTTAATATTTAATGTACCCGATGCGGTAGAATATATTCCATAAAAAGCACCTATAGCAGATCCTTGCACATTATTGCCGATAGCGGTAAATGCTCCCGTATTTGGTGTTGCTGCAAAAGCAGATAAAATCGGTCGAATCGGCGGAATCGCAACAGCGTTGAATATCGTTGGGGTTCCGATATTGATATTGTTGTTGTTTGCAGTTACTGTAAAAGGTGCTGCTGCTCCGGCTGTGTTAAGACAATAAATACCCGAATAGGTTCCTTGTTGATTAGGGTCAGTTGTGCTGGCATAGTACAGCTGTCTGTTCGGAGCGGTGATGGTATTGTTATTTACCGTGGCAGAACTATTATCCGCATCAATATAGATTGCTTGCACTCCCAATCCGCCGTCTGCAAAAATCATGATATTGTTGGAAACATTCATATTTTGCTGTGCAATACCAAAAACACCATTAGCAGTAACGTATCCCAAATCTCCGACATTGTTAAGCGTATTTCCTGTAGCCGCAGAACTTCCACCGACATCATTATCGGTATCTCGCAACGCAAAAGGCGCAGCACTTCTGTTTCCAACAAAAGTAATACCTCTTGACAAAGGATTATTAACCGTATTTCCGTAGATTTTGTTGTTGGAATGTGTTCCGCTCTCGGCAGTCGGAGTCATCTCTGTTCCTGCTGCATTGGTATGCGTAAAGTATATTCCCTCGGTTTGGTTTACAACTGCAGCACCCGGAGGAAAATTCACCGTACAATTCTGCACGGTATTGTTGTTGCACCCGTCCGTAGCACTAAGGTTATAAAAAGCAAAACCTCTTTCCATCAATGTTACTGCAGTGGTATTACTACTGCTTTCTTGAAGTGTGATTCCATCAATGGTAACATAATCTACTCCCACAAACTTAAAGTAAGCATCCAGAGTACCCGTTCCGGTATAAGCCGTAAACACAGGATTTGCTCCCGTTCCGCTTTTCTGTATCACCAACGGATTGGCTGCAGAAAGCGTTCCATTCAATGTAGCGGTTCCAAGTAGAAAACCACCTGCAGGAGCCGTTTCCGAATATCCCACAGGGATATTAAGCGTGGCTCCACCGGCACCTACACCTTGGGCATTCAAATCGGCAAAGGCGGCAGCCAATGTCGTATAATCTGTCCCAATGATTTTAGTACCGGTAATCTGGGCATTTAGCCCAATTCCGAGTAGTGCTAAAAAGCACGATAATAAAAATCTTTTCATATAACTAATTTTATAATTAACTTGGCTAATGTATAAATAATTTTTTTTACATACAAAACTTTTTTAACAAATTTTTAATCTTCTTCCCAAATAGCGTCCTAAACAAAAAAAGATAGGTTGCATATTTTGCGCCTCATTTATTGTCTTTGAGGTTTACAAGATAAAAAAGGCAAATGCAATACTTTTTTTTGCAAATCATCGGAGGACATTTTTAAAGAAAAAAAAGAATGTATCGGTATGAAATAAAATCATTTCCGTATTATTATCGTTTGTACGGATATTCAGGACAGCAGGCGAGATTTGAAAAGCCCATGATAATAATCATATATATCGGATGTGAGAAATATCAAAAATAGTTATATCTTTGCAGCAAATTTTAAAATTCTTATTAACATGAAAAAATTATTGTTAGCAAGCGCACTCTTAATCGCAGGATTATACAGCGCACAAGACGCAGGTTTGAAAGGGAAATGGTATGCTACTGCACAAGTAGGATTTTCTCAACAAAAAGAAGGAGAGGTTAAAGGCTCCAGTTTTAATGTATTGCCGATTGTAGGTACATTCGTTAGTCCGGATGTAACGGTCGGTTTGGCTTTTGGGTATATTAAAAACACCATAAAAGCGGGTGATACTACAACTCAAGATTTAGGCGTATTCGCTATTGAACCATTGGTAAGAAAATATTGGAACATCAGCGGTCCGTTTTATTTCTTCGGCCAATTAGGCGCGCCAATATTGTTTGGTAAAGAAAGCGAAAGCGAAAACAAACTTTCCCAATTCGGACTTGCCGCTTCTGCCGGTTTTGATGTGGTAGTTTGGAAAAATGTTTCTTTTGAGTTTTCATACAATATTATCAACTTCTCATCGACTACATTGGATCCTGACGCTCCCGGAGCAGAGAAAACCACAACCACCAATTTTCAAATTGCTCACGTAGCAGATGCAGGATTGGATTATACAGGACTTTTATCTCCTATTTCAGTAGGTGTAAAATTCCTTTTCTAAAGAATTTTTGCTTGATAAAAAGCAGAAAGTATATTTTTCATAATATAAATTATTTTGGGATATCCTCAAGTCAAGTATTTGAGGATATTTTCTTTTTGTTTTCGCCTGTGTTTTTCTAACCGAAATTCATTAACTTTGAAAATAATAACAATTATAGCGGTAGCGTGTTTTCATGCAGATAAAATCCTACAATCGTGCTGAATTACAAAAATTCATCAATTCTGATTTTTACAAAAATTTGAATCAAATCCCGATAAGCCGTCATCGGGCGATAGCGCATATTCAAAATCCCGACGCCGATGAAAACGACATATTGCTTTGGGCGGCTTATGAAAATGAACAATTATTGGGTTATGTTGGCGTTTTGCCGGGCTACATCAATACCAATCAAGTGCGGGAAAAAATATTTTGGGTAAGCACTTTTTGGGTAAACGAAAATTTAAGAAACGGCAATTTAGCCTCGATGCTTTTTTTTCCGCTGATAAAACAGTGCGGCGACAAACTTCTCATTTCCAACTTCCTTCCGAGTTTGGAAAAAATGTATCAAAGTTTGGGCGTTTTTAGACCTACGCTTTACAAATTCGGCAGCCGATTCTATCTCAGAAGTTGTTTTGGCGATATTTTGCCGACTCGTTTTCCCAAGATTCGATTTCTGAAACCGCTTTTTAGAGCATCGGATTTTGTGATAAATTCATTGTTAAGCATTAAAAAAATATTTTACAAACCTATAAAATTTCATTCCGAAATCGCTTCCGATATCAATTTTGATGAAGATTTTCAAGATTTTATTAATGCTTTTTACAAAAAAAACAATTTTGCCGAGCGGTTTTCGGAACATTTTGAATGGATATTGAAATATCCTTGGATATTGCAGGGGAAACAGGATTCGGAAAGCAAACGGTATTATTTTTCCTCAAAAAGCGAACAATTTGAATACGATTCCACAGCATTTTTCAGAAGCGGAAAATTGAACGCTTTTTTGCTGCTGAAAACAAAAAACAGAAACCTCACCGTGAGTTATGTTTTTGCCGATGATGATATGATGGACGATGTTTCGGCGTATATTTTAAAGAAAATTTCCGATGAAAATTTAATTCTATTGACTATTTTTGACGAGAGAATTGTAAATAAAATCCGAAAATCCGGAATGCGGTATATTTTCGAACGCCGTTGCAAACGTGCATATATTTTACCCAAAACTCAAAATATTGCGCCCGATATTTTTCAGGAAGGCGACGGAGATTATGTTTTCACTTAGAATAAACGATGATAAAATTAGCCATACTCAGCAACATAAACATTGATCCATTAAAAAACGAATTGCAAAAAAACGATTTTTTGGAACTTTATTTCAGTGGTTTCAATCGCTGGCAATCCGATTTATTGGATGTTTCTTCCGATTTATACGCATTTTCGCCGCAGTATGTTTTCATCCATTTGGATGCCGGCGAATACAAAGAAAATCCGGAAGCGTTTTTGGCAAGCGTAGAAACGTATTTCCGGCGTGTGCCGCAAACCCGATTTATAATTTCAAATTTTAATTTTCCGCCATATTCCGTGGCTACCTATTCGGAAAAAAACACCGAAATAAATTCGCTGAACGCCGCATTAGACGAGTTTTCTCAACGGAACAAAAATGTGTTTGTCCTTGATTTTAACCGATTAATTCTGTGGAACGGCTATAAAAATTTGTTTGATGACAAATATTGGTATCTGGGAAGAATAAAGTTTTCAAATTTGGGATTTCGTGTTTTGGCGGACGAAGTGAAAAATGTTTTGACTTGTTTGCTCGGAAAAACAAAAAAAGTTCTGATTTTGGATTTGGACAACACTTTATGGGGCGGCATTTTGGGAGAAACCGACGAACAAAACATACAACTTTCGCAGGAAGGAATCGGATTGATTTTCGTGGATTTTCAAAAAAAGATAAAACAACTGAAAGAAATGGGCATTTTGCTGGTTTCCTGTTCCAAAAACAACGAAGCGGATGCCAAAGAAATGTTTGAAAAAAATCCGAATATGCACCTGAAATGGGACGATTTTATTTTGCATAAAATCAATTGGCGACAAAAAACGGACAACATCGCCGAAATAGCAGAATCCCTGCAATTAGGCTTGGATTCTATGGTTTTCATTGATGATAATCGCCGAGAGCGGGAATTGGTCAAGCAAACATTTCCCCAAATTGAAACGCCGGATTTTCCCGAAGATATTTCCGTGCTCAATCCGTGGTTTGTGATGAATGTGGTATATCCGTTTTTCCCGAAAAAACAATTGACGGATGAAGATAAAGAAAAAACCGTGCAATATCAAAGAAATATCAGCCGAAACGAAATCCAAAAAACATTGAGTTATGAAGAATTTATCGCCTCGTTGCAAATTCGTTTAACCATCTCCGAACCGAATGACAGTCAATTTTTTCGCGTGGCACAATTAACCCAAAAAACCAATCAGTTTAATTTGACCGGAAAAAGATATTCCGAAACCGATATTTCCACAATGAACTCGGATAGCAGATTTAGTATATATATTTGCGAATATGAAGATAAATTCGGGAAAGAGGGAATTATCGGCTGTGCCATTATAAAAACCGAAAATGAAAAAGCAACCGTTGATACATTTTTGTTAAGTTGCCGAGTGCTGGGCAGAAATGTGGAAAATGATTTTATGAAACATATTATTATGAAAATCAAGGATAAAGGAATAAAAAAAGTGGAAGGAATTTACAATAAAACCGATAAAAATATTGTGGCAAAAGATTTTTACATCAAAAACGGATTCATTTCCGATGATGAAAAACACTATTTTTTAGAAAATTTTTAAGTTATGGAAATAGAAAATCGGTTGAAAGACGTATTTGCGAAAACATTTAACGTTTCGGAACAGGAAATCTCGCCGGAAACGCGTGTGGAAAATCTTCACGAATGGGACAGTTTGGGACAGCTTCGATTGATTATGAACGTAGAAGCTGAATTTCAAATCTCATTTCATATTGAAGAAATACAGGAATTGACCTCTTTTGAAACGCTTTTGAAAAGTATAATAGAAAAAAAATCTCCGGACAAAATATGAACGTTTTTTTTTCATCAATGTTCTCCCCAAAAAATTCATTTTACAGAATGTGGATTTTCCTGTTTTTATTGGCGTTCACACCGAATTTGTATTTATTTTTTCACGATGCAATCTCTTTAAAAAGTATTTTATATACGTTGTTGGGCGCGTTTTTCTGCTTGTTTCCGGCAATATTTTTAAAATCAAAAATATATTTTGGAATCTATTTTCCGTTTGTTTTGTTGGCTCCGCTCGAAATCGGACACATCATCGTGAACCAAACGCCTCTGACTTCAGGATTTATATTAACGATTTTCAATACCAATGCCAATGAGATTCTCAACTATTTGTCCGGTTTCAAAATTATGGCGGTTTTGGTTGTAATTTATTGGTTTTCTTATATTTATTTATGGATTAAAATTCCCAACCGCAGTTTGCTTGTCTCAAAAAGCAGAAAAATCGGTATTTGGTTTTATGTGGTTTTATTGTGCGGAATATCCGTTTTGGCAGTGCATCCGTCGAAAGAAGTCAGCGCAAAAGAAATGATTTGGTACAGTTTTAAAATAAAATTGTTTAGAACCTATCCGTACAGCATCGGAATCAAAACTTACTACGCCATATCCGAAAAAAAAACATTGGAAAGCCGGATGGAAAAAATCAGAAATTTCAAGTTTAATCCGACTGCAAAAACAGATGACGAGTGCGAAACCTACATTTTCATCGTAGGAGAATCTGCGCGTTATGATCATTTTGGAATCAACGGATACCGGCGAAACACAACACCTTTTTTGGACAGCCTGAAAAAAGCAAAAAAATTATTGACTTTTTCAAATGTATTTTCCTCCGGAAACCTTACGGAAAACGTATTTCCCATTTTGATGACACGGGCTACCGTTCCGGAAAAAAATATGGCAAATCGGGAAAAATCGTTGGTCAGTCTTTTCAGAGAAGCCCGTTTTAAAACCTATATGCTTTCCAATCAAGGCGAAAATGAAATATTTTTGAGGCAATTGGCAACTGAAGCCGATTATCACTATATCAATAACAACGATTTTGAGTTCGACGAAAAATACGACGGTCTTTTGCTGCCCCGCATTGATTCCATTTTAAACGCAAAAGAAAAAAAGAAATCCCTGTTTTTATTCACTTTGGGAAGTCATTATAAATATAATTTTCGCTATCCTTCCGGTTTTGAAAAATTTAAACCCACAATCCCAAAATCATATTTTACCCACGAAGTTGTCGAAAAAAATAAAGAATTGTTTATAAATGCCTACGACAATTCCGTCCTGTACACCGATTATTTTATTCACGAAATCATCAAAAAAATTGAGAATAAAAATTGCAAAACGGTGCTGTTTTATATTTCGGACCACGGCGAAAATATTTTTGATGCTCCCGATGTCAGCATAGGACACGGAACTCTAAATCCCACGAAATACGAACTTCATATTCCGATGTTTATCTGGTTTTCAGACCGCTATTTGCAGGAAAATCAATCGCTTGTCGAAAATTTGGAAAACCATCTGAACAAAAGAATAAATACGACTAATGTTTTTCCCACTTTTGCAAATATCGCAGGAATTCAATACCATTTGCATCAGAAAGAAAAAGACGTTTCCGCAAAAACATTCGTTCCGGATTCCGTTCTTTGGGTATTGAATCCCGAATTGAAAATATTAAAAATGAAACACCCATGAACACAAGCGAAATCGAAGATTCGCCGACACCATTAAAAAAATAAAAATGACGGAGGCAATGATTGTACAAGGTGTTCCATCTGACAATCAGGACAAGCGCATTAAAAATATTAATCCACCGTCTTTTTTTTCACGCAAAGGGGAACGCAAGGATTTTTTATTCATATTTTTTCGGAGCGCAAAGGCATTTCATTTAGCAAAGGTTTGTGTTCTCTTGATATGCTTTTTGCGTGAGGGATGGAAGTGGAAATCCTTTTTTTGCGGTCGGTTTTTTGGCGGAGGCGGAAAAAAAAGATTGCAACGGACAGCCCGACCCGAGCGGTTGCAATGCGTTGGCGAGGGACACGCCCGAAAAATAGAAATTTGAAACTAAAATTTTAATGCGTTTGGTCTGTCTGACAATTAAAAAACAATAAAATCCAAATAATTTTCCTGATTAATGGTTGTGAATTGAGCATTCGGATAAGTTTTTGCGAATTGCGGCGGAATTTTTTCTTTTTTAGAAGAATCCCATTTGTATTCAAAAGCGGAAATATCGTTGTTTATCGTTTCAATTCTGTCAATTTCTTGCTGAGAATGTGTGCGCCAAAAATAAGAATCTACTTGCAAATTTTTATAATGAACCACTTTATTTCTCTCGGAATTTAAATAATTTTCCCACAACTGACCGACATCCGTGCGCATATTCAGCGGGCTGAAATTGTTAATCATCGCATTGCGAATTCCGGTGTCCGTAAAAAACCATTTTTTCATTTTGGTAATTTCATTGTCTTTATTTTTGTTAAACCCGCTGACATCGTATATGATGAACACTTTTTTAAACAAATCCAAATATTTATCCACCGTATTTTTGCTGATTTGCAATTCATTTCCCAAAGATTGTACAGAGATTTCATATCCGCTTCTGAACGCAATTTTTTGAAGCAATGAAATAATCACATCCCGTTTTTTGATGCCTTCAAAAGACAGAATATCTTTCAACAAATACGAACTGACGATATCTTTTAAATAATCCGCTTTGTCTTTCAGATTCGGGATTTTCGTGAGTTCGGGATAGCCGCCGTAAATCAAGCGTTCCTCTAATTTATTTTTAGTTTCGATATAGTTTTCCCTTGCCGAAAATTCCAATTGAGAAAGCGGATACATTTGGAAAACATATTGTCTGCCGACCAATGGTTCGCCGGTTTGATTGTGCAATTCAAAAGCGGAAGAACCGGAAATTAAAATTTTCAATCCCGAAATATGATCTATCATCAATTTTAGTTTCATTCCAATGTCCGGAATTTCTTGAGCTTCGTCAATGACCAAAAAACGGCAGTCGCCCAAGAGACGATTATAATTTTCCAAAGTTCTGTTTTTCAGAATTTGGTGTGTTGATAAATCGTCCCCCGTTAAAAACATTGTTTTTTCTTCGGTTTCGGAGACAATCTTTTTTATCAATTCCGTTTTCCCAATTCTTCTTGCGCCGATGAGTACAACCACTTTGTTCGGCAATAGTTTTTTCTTAATCGCTTCTTCTTGATAACGAATGATTGGTGTATCCATTGTTCTATTTTTTCACGACAAAGATAAAATATTTTTTTTAATTTCCGTCATTTTATTGACGTGATTTATGTAATTTCCGTCATTTATTTGACGCAATATATATTATCTCCGTCATTTTGAAAAATTTGAACTTATATTTTGTATATTGCGAGTTGCTTCGGAAGCGTTAAGAAAGTAAAAATATGACGAGTTTCCTTGCTTCCATCACAAAAAAAAACATTATACTCCCGTTTTATCACGCGGTAGCCGAACAGCCTTTGCCGCACATCAAGCATCTTTACCGAATGAAAACCGTGAAAGAATTTGGGAAAGATTTGGATTTTTTGCTGAAACATTTTGAACCGATAGACGCAGAAACTTTGCACCGGTTTCAATCCGAAAAAACCTCGCCGAAAAAACCGGTTTTTCATTTGACTTTTGATGACGGATTGAAAGAAGCCTATGAAATCATCGCGCCCATTTTATTGGAAAAAGGAATTCCCGCCACATTTTTTATCAATTCCGAATTTGCGGACAACAAAGCCTTGTTTTATCGCAACCACGCGAGTTTGTCCATAGAAAATCTTTTGCAACAAGGAAAATTGACCCATCTGCTGAAAACGGAAATTCTTTCGTGCAAATACGCCGAAAAAGACAAATTGTTTCAATATTTTTCGCAATCTCAAGTGGACGATTTTTTAAATTGGGAAAAACCGTTTATGACTTCCGAACAGATAAAATCTTTGCACGAAAAGGGGTTTAGCATCGGTGCGCACAGCATTGACCATCCGTATTTTTTTGAAATTTCGCCGGACGAGCAACTGCGACAAACCCTTGAAAGTCTGGATTTTGTGACATCTGTCGTACATCAAAAATTAAAAATGTTCGCTTTTCCGTTTACCGATTTTGAAGTATCCAAGACGTTTTTTGAAGCCATAAAACCACATATTCATTTAAGTTTTGGAACCGCCGGTCTTAAGGATGATGAAATTTCTTTTAATCTTCAGCGCATCGCCGGTGAACAGGAAAATTTTAAATCTTTGTCCGCCATTTTGAAAACAGAATACCTGAAATATATCGCGAAATTTTTGTTGAGGAAAAATAAAATTCACAGAAATTGAGGGGTTTCCAAGCCTTGAACTTTTGCCTCATTCATTTTTATTTTTTTAATGGAATCGGCGAAACCTAACAAAGTGGTTCGGCGCAGCCAATCTTCGATTTAATTCTTTTGCTTCAAGGCAAAAGAACGAAATACAGAAAATCAAAGAGTTATATTGGAAATGTGAATTTATTACAAAAGCCGATATTCAGATTTTTTTTATTCAAAAACATATTCTCCATTTTCAAATTTTGCGGAAATGTGCTGAAGACCGTTGCTTAAAATAATTTTTCCGGCACCGATAATCGAGTTGTAGCGGGCTGTTTGCTCAAAAGTTTTTTCCGTCAGTTTCACATTTGGCGCTTTGCATTCCACCAGAATTTCGGGAATTGTTTTTTTTGTGATTAGCAAATCAATTCTTTTGGTAAGTCCGTTCAGTTCGATTTTTTTTTCGGTAATCAACGCCGATGCGGAATAGCCTTTTTCCTGCAAAAAATATTGAATCCAATGCTGCCGAACCCATTCCTCAGGCGTGAGCAAAAGCCACGATTTTCGCACCGGATCATAAATAAAAAACTTATCTTTGTCTTTCCTGAATTTAAAATCGAAAACCGCAGAAAAGTTCAGTCTCGGAAGTTCCATCGGCGTATGAAAGAATTAGATCTCATCATCAAAAATATTAAAAATAATGCACTTTCACCGCTTTATTTTTTTCACGGCGAAGAACCGTATTACATAGATTTGGCAATAAAATCCTTTGAAAATGATGTTTTGCAAGAAGATGAAAAAGCCTTTAATCAAATTGTGGTTTATGGAAAAGACACGAATTATTTCGACGTTTTGGCTTCTGCCCGGCAAGTTCCGATGATGGGCGATAAAATGCTGATTATCGTGAAAGAAGCGCAGGATTTGAAAATGGGAAGCGAAGAAAATGAAAAGGGGAAAAAATCCGAAACCGAAGCGTTGATAGAATACATTGAAAACCCCGTAGAATCCACGATTTTGGTGTTTGCCCATAAAAATAAAAAATTAGACGGCAAAAAACGCAAACTGAACGACCTGCTGAAAAAGAAAAACTATATTTTTTTGAGCGAAAAAATCCGGGATTATGAACTCCCGAAATTTATAGAATCCGAACTGAAAAATCAAAATATAAAAACCTCGCCGAACATTCCGAATCTTTTGGCGGAACATCTCGGGAACGACCTTTCGCGGATTTCCAACGAACTCAATAAATTGAAACTCATCCTTCAAAACGGCGAAATTTTAGATGAAAAATTGGTGGAAAAACACATCGGGATTTCCAAAGATTTCAATGTTTTTGAATTGCAAAAAGCACTCGGACAAAAAAACGCCGCCAAAGCGATGAAAATCGTTTATTATATGGGAAAAAATCCCAAAACCAGCCCGATTGTGATGACGATTGCAAACCTCTACAATTTTTTTTCCAACATCATTATTTATCATACGATGAGCGGTCAGCCGCAACAAGCGATGGCTTCGGAAATGGGCATCAATCCGTATTTTGTGAAAGATTATGCGGAAGCGGCAAAACTTTATCCGCTGAAACACGCCACGAGAACCATTTCCATTCTCCGCGAAACCGATATGAAAAGCAAGGGTCTCGGCGCAAACCAAACCGAAGAAAGCGAACTTCTGAAAGAAATGGTTTACAAAATTTTGAATGTGGATAAGGTTTTGTTTAAGGTTTAACACTTTGACTTCGCTCAGTGTGACAGTAGAAATCTTACACATTTTGAGGTTTGAAATTTGAAAGATTTAAAAATATAGATTCTGTTCAAATTTTTTATAATTATATAATTTTATATAAATCAATATGTTAAAACATTTTTATTATATAAACTCGTGAATACAAAACAAAACTTCGCCTTTCAACGAAACATTGCCATCATCGGAGTTTTACTTTTTGTGGGAAAGATTTTCGCTTGGCAATTGACGGGTTCCGATGCCGTTTTTTCCGATGCTATGGAAAGTATCGTGAACATTGTTGCCGCGTTTATGGGACTTTATTCGCTTTATATTGCGGCAAAACCCAGCGATGAAGATCATCCGTACGGACACGGAAAAGTGGAATTTGTAACCTCCGGAATCGAAGGCAGTTTAATCATCATTGCCGGAATCATCATCATCATTCAAGCGATAGGTTCTTTAATTAAAGGAAACGTTCCGGAAAAATTGGATTGGGGAATGGCAATTGTTGCAGCAACGGCGATTATCAACTATTTGATGGGCTATATTTCCTACAAAAAAGGAATTAAAGAAAATTCGCTCGTGCTTCAAAGTTCGGGGAAACATTTGCAAAGCGATACCATCACAACCGTAGGCGTGGTTTTGAGTTTGATGATTGTTCATTTCACGAAATTGTATTGGTTGGATTCCGTTGTAGCATTAGTTTTCGGCGGATATATTATGATTATCGGATACAAAATTGTGCGGAAATCTTTGAGCGGAATTATGGATGAAGCCGATATTGAAATGCTGAAAAAATTAGCAAAAATTCTCAACGAAAACCGCAAAACCGATTGGATTGATGTTCACAACGTGAGAATCCAACAATTCGGAAGCAGGCTTCACATTGATGCACATCTCACTTTGCCGTGGTATTTTCAACTTCGCAATGCGCACAGCGAAATGGAGGAAGTCATCAAACAAATCGTGGAACATTCGGACAGAAACATCGAATTTAATTTTCATTTAGATGATTGCAAGCCCGATTCCTGCGAAATTTGTCAAATTTCAAATTGCGCTTTTCGCGAAAAACCTTTCGTAAAAAAAATAGATTGGAACGCCGAAAACATCGCTCAGCCGCATAAACATTTTTTGGATTTGTAGAAAAGTGATTTTCAAATTACCACATTATTTTTATCTTCGCATCCTAAAAAATTTCGAGAAAAATTGACTTCCAAAGAAAAAGAATTTTTGCAACTCATCAAAGATAATCAGGGATTGATTATCAAAGTTTCTCGGCTTTATACGAGTTCTGCGGAAGACGAAGAAGATTTGTTTCAAGAAATCGTGTTACAATTATGGCGCAGTTTCGACACATTTAAAGGAAATTCCAAAATTTCAACATGGATGTATCGCGTGGCTCTGAATACCGCAATTACAACTTTTCGGAAAAAAACAAAATCGCCAAAAACCGATGAACTGCAAGATTTTCATTATAAAGATTTTGTGGAAGATGACCGCGAAAAACAAGCGCAGATTTCTTTGCTGTATAAAGTGATAAAAATGCTTCCAAACGTGGAAAGAGCCATCGTTACGATGTATTTAGACGATTTGCCTTATCGAGATATTGCCGAAAACTTGGGAATTACCGAGGTAAACGCAAGAGTAAAAATGAACCGACTGAAGAAAACTTTAAAACAATTAATGGAAAGATATGCCTGAATTTGAATTGGACAACTTCAAAAAAACGTGGCAACAACAAGACTTTGAGCCAAAATACAACAACTCCGAAATTCTGGAAATGTTGAATAAAAAATCGCGCAACTATGTGAAATATATCCTCTGGATCAGCATTGCGGAATTTCTTTTTTTCACCGGAATCACGGTTTATTACTTGATAAACGGCGACGAAGAAAATAGTTTTATGCGAATTTTGGAGCGGCTCGGCGTTTCCGAAAATGTGAAATTGGCGGAAAGTCTCAATCACATTTACGATGGTTTAAAAGCGTTAAGCCTTTTGATTACTGCCTTTTTCGTGGTTAAATTTTATCAAAATTATAAAAAAATCCGTATCGAATCCAATCTCAAAAAATTCATTCTGCAAATTATCCGTTTCAGAAAAACCGTGAATATTTTTATTTTAACGAATATTACCTTATTGATTATCAGTATATTAATTCTCACCTTTTTTATTTTCAATACACTTTCCAATCAAAATATTCATTTGGAAGAAGATACATTTATCGCTTTTATCACCGGTTTAATTATCGGTTGTGTTTTTAGTATCGGTTTGATTTGGTTTTATTACCGCATTGTTTACGGAATCATTATGAAAAAACTCGGAAAAAATTTGAAACAATTGGAAGAAATTGAAATGATTTAGTTTGAAAATTGAAAATTTGAAACTCTTGGTTAATGTTGAAATTCTTATCTCAAACCTCAAAGAATAAATTTCTTTGTGAATATTTTTCCGTCTTTGGTTTTGAAAACCGCAAGATAAAATCCGGAGGAAATATGGCTTAAATCCACTTGTCCGATTGAAGGAAGATGGTTTTTTTGAAGAAGATTTCTGCCGGAAGTATCAATAATTGAAACATTATCAATCACATTTTTTCCGGCTTGATATTTCAAAATTTTGTTTTCCACATAAATTTTCACGTCTTCTTTTTGAACATCTTGAACCGCCAATACTTCGGATTTTGCAGATTCGATGATGTATTCCAAACCGAGTTTCGCAAATTTTGCGGAGTGATTCACATTATTTCCCATAAATGCCAGCGTGTCTCCGGCAGTGTGAATATTCGGATCGTGCTGACCAAACGCAGATTCAAACGGAAATGCGGCATCATAACCTTGGGCTGCCCAACTGGCGTGGTCGGAACAACCGTAGCTGCAAAGCGTGTTTCCATAAGTAAAAGTGTGTGTTCCGGAAGAATTGTAATGCGTCATCAGTTCGATTAAAAATAAATTCAAATCGTTGCTCACATAAAGAGGATCGGTAGCGAGATAAATATCTTTCGAGGAACCTTTGTAATTCGTCATATCGAGTTGAAGCACGGAAATCACATTTTTAGAATTGGCGGAATAATCGGACGCGATTTCGGAAGAACCGACCAAACCGACTTCTTCTGCAGCATAAGCCATAAATTCCACTGTTCGTTGAGGTTTGAAATTCATATCGAGCAAAATTCTAAACATTTCCGTGATGGTTGCAATTCCCGAAGCATCGTCGTCCGCTCCCGGCGCTTGTGAAACGTTGGAAAAAGAATCCAAATGTCCGCCGACAATCACATATTCATCGGGAAAAGAAGTTCCGGTAATCGTTAAAACCACAGAAGGCATCGGTGTTGAAACATGATTTACCAATCGCACGGAAATATCGGTTCTTCCGGAAGCGACAATCATATTTTCCCATTTCGTTTTCAAATCGTTGGAAGCCTGCGTGCCTTCTGCTGTATTTTCTCTTCTCGTTCCGTAATTTTCAAGAATTTGAATGTGATTTTTAATGTTTTCGGTGTTCACCATATTGATTGCCTGATTCACCAAAACGTCTTCCGTAATGCTGAAATTCAAGACTTTATTTTCAGTTTTAATGAAATTTATCGCTTGCAAAGCATTTTCTTTGTTGGCTTTAAAAATATAACCCGGACCGTGCGTTAAAATATTTTTATGAAGAAATTCTGCCGCATTTTCCGTGATATAAACCGCAGATTGCAGATTTTTAGAATCTATGATTTGAACTTCATTCGGAAATTTTTGTTGCAGAGCAATGGCATCATTAGCATCCATTGTGGCATAAAATTTTTCCTGTGCCTGCAAATTAAGAACAGCAGAACATATCAGAAATCCGTAGAGTAATTTTTTAAAAGGCATAATGAATTATTTTTCACAAAAGTAAATATTTTTCAGTTAGCCCATCGAAACAAGTTTTGAAAAATTAAAACATATTGTCTTTCAGAAGTTGAGCCAGAATTTTTTTTGCTCGCATAATTCGGATTTTTGTGTTGGAAACGGAAATATTCAGTTCTTCGGAAATTTCTTTGATGCTTTTTTCTTCAAAAAACCTCAGGCGAATCATATCTTGATAATTGGCATCCATAGATTCTACGATGCTTCGGATTTTTTGTTGATCTTCTTCAGAAATCAGGAGTTCTTCGGGAGATTTTGCAAATCGGTTTTTCAGGTTTTCATCTTGTCTTCCTTCGTCTAAAACGAAATCGAGTTCGATGTTTTCGCGGTTTTTCTTTCGCCAAAAATCAATGATGGTATTTTGTGCAATCGTGAGCACCCAAGTTTTAAATTGAAATTCAGAATCGTACAAATCCAATTTTGAAAGCACTTTGGAGAAAATATTTACGGTGATTTCATCGGCGATGTTTTCGTTCCGAACTTTTTTCATCACAAACGAAAAAACATCTGTCCAAAATCGGTTGATGAGTTTGGTTTGCGCTTTTCGGTCTTTGTTTTTCGCGGAAGTGATGAGTTCTAAAAGTTCGTTTTTCGGCATTTGGTTATTTGCTTTTGGCTTTAAAAATTTGAGATTTGAATATATTGTTACATTGTTAGTTACATTACCTCAAAAAACTCCATTAAATCTATATAATTTTTTTGATTCAAGCCGTGTCCGCACATATATTCGCGAAACGAAAAATAGCAACCCAAATCGTAGAGCAAATCTGCGGCTCTTCGTCCCCATTCCAAGGGAATGACGGCATCATCGGTTCCGTGCGAAACAAAAAATCTCAAATGCTGCAATTGTTTTTTATCTTTTATGATTTGCGTGAGGATTTCTTCTTCGGGATAGCTGCTTAAACACGCCACTTTTGTAAACTTTTCCGGATGCGAAAGCGCGAGCGCATAGCACAAAATTCCACCTTGGCTGAATCCGCAAAGATGAGTTTCGCCTTCGGAAATTCGATATTTTTCGCGGATTTCATTAATGTCTTTCAAAATTTTGCTCAGAGATTCTTCCGCCTGCGGAACGTTGATGATTTTTCCGGACTCCAAAAAATCAATGTTGTACCACGAAAATCCGCCATATCCGTTGCCTTTCGGCGCACGAAAACTGATGATTAACCAATCTTCGGGGAGATTCGGTGTGAAAGAAAACAAATCTTCTTCGTTGCTTCCATAGCCGTGAAGCATAAATAAAACGGGCGTTTTCGGAGTGATGATTTCCGGTTCGCGGACGAGATAATGCAATTCCATAATGCAAAGATATTAATAAAGATGTGAGAATTGAGATAAAGTGTTTGTTTAAATCTTCCTCAATGCGCTTCCAACCAATTATTTCCCACGCCTATTTCCACCAAAAGCGGAACTTGTGTTTTTATGGCAGATTCCATTTCGGTTTTTATCAGTGCTGATGCGGTTTCCACTTCGGTTTCGGGAGATTCGAACACCAATTCGTCGTGAACCTGAAGCAGCATTTTGGTTTTTAAATTTCGGGCAGAAATCTGTTCGTCGATTTTTATCATCGCGATTTTAATAATGTCGGCAGCACTGCCTTGAATCGGCGCATTTATGGCGTTTCTTTCGGCGTGTCCGCGCACCGTGAAATTGTTGGAATTGATGTCTTTCAAATGTCGGCGCCGACCCAAAATGGTTTCCACATAACCCAATTCTCTGGCTTTTTGAATTTGATTTGCCATAAAATTTTTCAGTTTCGGATAAGTGTCGTAATAGGAATCTATCAACTGTTTTGCTTCGCTTCGCGAAAGACCGGTTTGTTCCGCCAAACCAAACGCGCTTTGTCCGTAAATAATTCCGAAATTCACGGTTTTTGCTTGGCTTCGTTGCGTTTTTGTAACCTCTTCCAATGGAATTTTAAAAAGTTTCGAGGCGGTGGAAATGTGGATGTCTTCGCCGTTTTGAAAGGCTTTTATCATATTGTCTTCGCCGGAAATTTCAGCGATTAATCTCAATTCGATTTGCGAATAATCGGCGGAAATAATTTTGTTTCCCGTGTCTGCCACAAATGCGCCGCGAATTTGCTGACCTCTCAAAGTCCGAATCGGAATATTTTGCAAATTCGGGTTCACGCTTGCCAATCGCCCCGTCGCAGCCGTTGTTTGCGAAAAAGTGGTATGAACGCGGCGGTCGGTTTTATCAATTTGAGACGGCAATGCGTCCACATAAGTAGATTTCAATTTTTGGTAAGTTCGGTATTCCAAAATGTATTTTATGATGTCGTGTTTGGCGGAAAGTTTCTGCAAAATATCTTCGGAAGTGGCGTATTGACCGGTTTTTGTTTTCCTTGCTTTGGGATCGAGTTTTAATTTTTCAAACAAAATTTCTCCGAGTTGTTTCGGGGAATTTAGGTTGAATGATTCTCCGGAAAGTTCGAATATCTTGATTTCCAATTCTTTCAAATCGTTTTCCAAATCTTTGCTTTCTTGTTTCAGCCAATTTTCGTCGAGCAAAATTCCGTTGAGTTCCATTTTCGCCAAAACTTTCATCAGCGGCATTTCTATTTTATAAAATAAATATTCCAGATTTTCTTTTTTCAGTTGAGGCGCAAACAATTCATACAGTTGAAGCGTAATATCGGCATCTTCTGCTGCGTATTCGGTTTGGGTTTTAAGGTCGTTTTCGCGAAAAGAATTCATAATTATGACGGTTTTTTTTAAATGTCTTTAAATTACAAAATAAAGGTATTATAATTTTTTATGGTTTTACCTAACGCGAGATTGCCAAATTTTAGGATTTCTGGAAGTGTGTAATACGGCGTGAATTTCAATAATTGCCGTAGTTTTATCAACCACATAATAAATGATAAACGGAAATTTTTTAACGAGCAAACCGCGAGTAGTTTCTGTTTTGAATGAACCTATAAAAGGTGCGTTTTTCAAACCGTTTATTTGATTCTTTACTTGCGTTTTAAAACGTTTCCCTAAGCCTTTTTGCGCATCATCATACCATACGGCAGTTTCTTGAATATCAGCAATCGCTTCCTCGTCAATTACAATTTTGTATATCATTGGTTTTTAAAGCGTTTCGGAAACAATATCCCAATCTTTCAAACGTTGTGGATTTGCCATAATTTTTTTCTGTCTATCTTTCAAAATGTGCTGATGCTCTATTGGAGCAAGCATATCGCTATCCCAAAGCATATCATTTATTTTTTGTTTTTCTTTTGTCGAAAGATTTTTTATGGCATCAATAATTTGGTCGGTAGAGATTGCTATATCTTCCATAATGCAGTGTATTTGCACAAAGGTACATTTTTTAGTGCTTTATTTTTAAATGTTTTAATCATTTTATTTGTAGATGCGAATGTACAACAAAAAAATTTTAGTAAAATAATTGCAAAAAAAAGGACTATTTTTGTTGAAAATCATCTTTCTAATTTTAGCATCGTTGTAAATGTCGGAAATCTGAAACAGCGACTTAAATATCTGAAAATATGGCAATTAAAAAAATGAAAAAATTAATCAAACTTCTCTTTCTGCTTCCAATAATAAGTAGTTTATCTTTATTTGGGCAAAACTACAGATTTGTCTATTCCGTGAATTTCAAAAAAACTCTTTCATCGGATAGATATTGGCAAGATAATGTTGTTACGGATATTTCCGAAAATACCATAAAATCATACAGTTACGAATTTATCGTGTATGATTCTTTGAATAAAACCAATCCGCAAAATGGTATTTTTTATGCAAATCCAAAGTTTGAGGAAAGATTTATCAAAAACCTAAAAACCGGAAAAACAACCAATTACGAAAATTTTTTGGTGGATTTTTTTTCTTATGAATCTAATGACAAAATGGATTGGCAACTGATGAATGACACTAAAACCATCGCCGATTACAAAGTTCAAAAAGCAAAAACCACATTTGGAAATCGCGAATGGATTGCGTGGTTTGCTTCGGACATTCCGTTTCAATACGGTCCTTACAAATTTTGCGGATTGCCCGGAATGATTCTCGAAATCGCCGATACAAATGAAGATTATATTTTTTCTCTATCCCAAATTAAAAAACTTCCCGGCGAATATGATACCACATCTTTTTTGGAAACTTATTACGATGATAAACCTTTACCGATAAAACTTGAACAAATTAAAAAATTGAAAATCAACTACTTTCTTGATCCTTACAAAGAATTTAAAAGCGGACAGAAAAAAGGATTTTTTCAAGATGACGAGGGAAACACCATTGAAAAACCGAATTTCAATAAAATGACCACCGAATTACAAAAATCCATAAAAGACAACAACAACCCGATAGAACTCGACAAAGCCGTAAATTATCCCGAAAAATAAAACCATTGGTTTTAAAATCACCCCCGAAAATTCCCCTGATTTTTCCCTTTTTTCCCAATATTTTTTATAAAATCCACCAAACGCGTGATTTTGAGGGGAGCGAAATTTTGGTATTATGTTTTAATGCACTTAAATTCGTGCCGTAATTTTTTATAATTGAGACGATTGTCCTTTTTTGTAAAAACTTAACTCCATAAACTTATTTTAACATGAAAAAATTAATATATAAAACCATCCTTATTTTGTTTGTATTTATCGCAAATCCGCTTGTATTTTCGCAGTACAAAGTGATTTATGAAATGAAATGGAAATCCAATAAAAAAGACACAATTTATAATAAAGAATTATGTGCTTTGGTGATAAATACGGATTATACTGCTTCGTTCCAATCTTTGGAAAATTTCAAACGAGATTCATTGCAAACCGTGATTGTAACAAATTATTTCAAAAACGAAAATAACGATTTACGGTTGCCGGATGACAGAACTAATGCAAATTTCACAACACTAATCGTAAAAAACAGAATTTCCGGAAAAATTTCTTCGGAAGAAAAACTATTTACGAATGTTTACATTACAAACTGCGATCAATCCTTAAAATGGGAATTATTAAACGAAGACAGCCCTAATTTTTTTGGTTATTCTGTAAGGAAAGCAAAACTAAGTTTTGGCGGCAGAAATTGGATTGCTTTTTATACTTCGGAAATTCCGTTTCAAGAGGGACCTTATAAATTCGGCGGACTTCCCGGACTTATTTTAAAAATGTACGATGATGCCGAAGACTATTTTTTTGAAATAAAAGCCATCACCAAAGAAACAAACAATTTGGAACAAAGAAATTTTAGTTACAATAAAATTAATTTAACCCATAGAAAATGGATGGATTTTTGGGAAAAATACAATGTTCAACCCTCAATGATTTTTGCAAATTTGAATACCGAAGAAACTACGTTTGTCATTGACGGACAAGACGTAAACAACAAAAATGTGAAAGAATCTTATGATAAAAGAGAAAAAGAACGTTTGAGCAAATTTGAAAATCCTATCGAGCCGATTCCTGCTTGCAATTAAAATGTTTTGCAATTATGATTATTTTCTACGACAATTTTTGTTAAAAATCTCAAAACTCGGGCAAATTTTTTACACAGAACTCGCATTAAAACGAAAAATAATCCCGATTCATTGCTCGGCGGAAAGTTGTGATATAGACTTTTAGACAAAAGACAAAAGACTTTTTGAATTTGCGCTTTCTCGTTTTTCAGAACGAGACTCAGCGTGACAAAACTCGGAACCCTCACCTCGAATCTCGCAACTCGCAACTCGTAACTAAAAAATCTTTAACTTTGCGAAGTGAACTAAAAATAAAATAATGGAAACGGTTCTCAAAGAAAGAAAAAATAGAACACAACGTATTGATTATTATGTTTCTGTGTTGAAACGCAAGCAGCCCGAAGAATTGGAAAACGGACTGAAAATGATGTATTTGCGAACAATGGCACAGAAAATTGACAGTTCCGTTCTCGATAATGATATCACGATGCAAGAGATTGTGGATGAGGTAAATGCGGTAAGAAAAAAACGCTATGAAAAACAAGACCGTATTTGATGTCAATGTTTGGTTGAGTTATTTTATATCCGGAAAATCCGAAAAAATAATTGATATGATAGAAAACAACGACGTGTTTTTCTATCGTTCTTTGGAATTGATGTCGGAGTTGAAAGAGGTGATTAACAGACCAAAATTCGCCAAATATTTTTCCGGAAATCCGGACGAATATATTTTCTTGGTAGAGCAAGTTGCCGAATTATTTCTCACAAAACCTGTTTTCGACCAATGTTCTGACCCGAAAGATAACTATCTTTTTGACTTGGCGTATCAAAGCCGTTCCGATTTTCTTGTTTCCGGCGATAAAAAAGTGCTCGCAGTTTCGGTTGATCCACCGTTAAAATCACTTTCTTTATCTGCTTTCAAAATTGAAACAGGTATCACAGAAAAATAATCCCGATTCATTGTTCGGCGGAAACGTGTGAAGTAATGTGATAATTTGGAAATGAGACAATTTGAAAATCTATTTATTTCCCTGCAATTCCTGAATTTTTTCCTCTAAAGATTTTATTTTTTCCTCATAAAGTTCAATCACTTTGTCGGATAGTTGATTGATGGTGATGTGCGTATCGTGTTGGGTGTGATTTTGAACTGCGGAAGCATTGTCATTATTATTTTGTACAAGACTGTCCGGCGCGAAAAGTTCCTCCGGAGTGGTGCTGAGTTCTTGGCATATTTTATCAATCAGGTGAACCCAATTGTTTGTTTCCCCTGTTTCTATGCGACCATAAGCGGATTTTGAAAGACCAATTTTTTCTGCCATTTTCTCTTGAGACATTCCTTTGTTTTCTCTTAAAATGCGGATTCTATTACCTAATTTATTGTTCATTTCTTATTGATTTTCCACAAAATTATTAAAAAACTTTTTGACCCGATAAATGGGATTGCAAATTCCCGAAAATAGGGACAGAGCGTATGGTTTTTTTGCGTAATGTTGCAATGTAGATAAAAAGTTTTCGGATTTTGTAGTCGCGAATACGAAAAAGAATTTTTTTTGAAACACAAGTATGCAACGCTCGAAGTGCAAGAATCAAATTTAAATTAAAATTTTATTAACATGAAAAAGTTTTTATTAGTCGCTACATTAGCGATAGGAGGGGCGGTTTTCGCCTTGTCAGTTAAGAATTCTTCTTTGGAGAATCTTAGAGCAAATGCGGTGGGGATAGCTGTATGTAAACAATCACCGGGTAGTGATTGTGCATCCCCTGCAACGGGTACGATTTACATTAATTATTCGCGTGCCACGGTTAACCCACGCTAATCATATTGCAATAGTAATATGTGGAATTTTGTAAAAGGAGATAATTCCTTTATCTCCTTTTTTTGAAATTTACATTTAAAAATCAAATCATATGAATACAATCATTAAAAAAGTTCTATTTTCAGGACTTATTGCAGTTGTAACTGTAGCGATTTTCTCGTTGTCAGTTAGGGATTCTTCTTTGGAAAGTCTTAAGGCGAATGCGGCGGGGAGAACTGCGTGTTTACCATCAGAAGGCGTTGATTGTGCTGGGACGGGAGGAATCTATATTAACTACAAACGTGTTGCGATTATCCCGCGCTAATCATGTTGCAATAGGAATATGTGTAATTTTATAAAAGGAGATAATTCCTTTATCTCCTTTTTTTTAAAATTTAATATTTTTATAAAAAATAAATACAATGAAAAAAACAGCAACATTTATCCTCATTCTCGCGTTTGGAATTTCGTTTTCCCAGACTCATCGCTTCATTTATGAATTTAAGTTTAAGCCAAACCCTAAGCAAACCGAGTTTAGAAAAGAAATTATGACTCTGGATATAAATCCTGATTATATCAAATTTTATAACTACCATTACGTTACAATTGACTCAACCAATATTACAAAAGGACAAAATAGCCAACTTTGGGACACTTCTACTCCTGTTGTTGTTCGAGCAAGAAATTCTAATACAAATAGCAATTACATTTTAATCAATGATGTATTTGTTTTTGACACAGAAGACGAAATTAATTGGAATATTGAAAAAGATACCATAAAATTTGAGAACTATACTTTGCAAAAAGCAACAACAACTTTTGGCGGCAGAAATTGGACGGCTTGGTTTTGTGAAGAAATAAATAGTCCTGAAGGTCCATATAAATTTCGTGGTTTGCCCGGAATGATTTTTCAAATATATGATGACAAAAATAATTTTGAGTTCACCTTATTGAAAAGTTTTAAATTAAAAGCGACGTACAGAACTCCATTCATTGAAAGTTTTTATGGTCAAAAACCAATAAAAACAACCCAAGAAAATATAGATAAGATGCTGATGAACGAATATAAAGATCCATATCACGAAACCCGTGAAGAATTCAAAAAAAATCCTAATATGACATTTAGCATTAATGGTGTGGATGTAAAAGATCTCAGTCAATTCAAAGAGTTGACTGAATCAAGACAACAATATATTAGGGAAAACAACAATCCCATCGAAATAGATAAAGCTATCCATTATCCGGAAGATTAATAAACAATCGCGGATTTCAGTCCGCTTTTTTATTAAATCCATTTAACTACATTCGTAGTCATAAAAATTTTCACAAAACGTAACAAATCCGTTGAATGATTAACTAATTTACCAAAATAAAAATTATGATGAAGTACTTTTTGTCGTTTTTAATGCTCGTTTTTTCTGCTTTGGCAATGGCACAAACCACATTCTCCGGAAAAGTTTTGGACGAAGACGGAAAACCGATTCCAAGCGCGAGCATTACCATCGAGGAAATCGAAAACGATGCGGTGGTGGCGTATTCCATATCGAACGGAAAAGGAGAATTTAAAATTTCGTTCTCGTCGCCTTCGCAAAATGTGAACGTGAAAATAAAAGGCTACAACCAAAAACCTTTTCTAAAAAGCGTGAAAAACCAAACGCAAACCGTGAATTTCACGATGGAAACAGACGCTACCGAAATAAAAGAAGTGCAACTGAAAACCAAACTCATCACCAAAAGAGGCGACACGATTACCTACGATTTAACGGCTTTCGACAGCAAATCCGACCGAACTTTGGCAGACGTTTTGAGAAAAATTCCCGGAATTGAAGTCGGTTCCGATGGCTCGATTTTGTATCAAGGTGAACCGATTAATAAATTTTATGTGAACGGAAAAGACCTGATGGAAGGCAGTTACGGAACGGTGAACAACTCGCTGCCGAAAGATGCGGTGCAAAAAGTGGAAGTGATGGAAAATCATCAGCCGATAAAAATTCTGCAAGATAAAGTGCCGTCTGAACAAGCCGCAATGAACGTGGTTTTAAAGAAATCCGTAACAATGACGGGCAGAGGCGAAATCGGGGCGGGCTTTAGCCCGTTGCTTTGGAATGTGAAATTGACACCGATGTTTTTCGGACAAAAAAACCAATGGGTCGTGAATTATAAAGCGAACAACACCGGCGAAAGTGTGCAAAACGAAGGAAATATTTTGGCGTTCGGAAGCCGTTGGGAAGGCAGAAGGAGGCAAGCCGCACAAAACGATTGGCTGAATATCGAAACCGCCGGCGTTCCGAACCTTCCGGAAAAAAGATATTTGATGAACAACGTGCATTTTCTCTCGGCGAATCTGCTCACGAATCCGTTTAAAAACAAAGAATGGGAACTGAAAGCGAATATGAATTATTCTAACAACACCATCGAACGCGAAGCCGAACAAATCACGGTTTATGAGCCGAATTCTCCGGTTGCTGCGGGAACTTACACCTCGCAAATCAAAAATAATTTTTACAACAATGCCGCAAAAGGCGAATTGATTTTCACAAAAAATGCCAAAAAAGGATTCTTTAAAAATACCACCACTTGGAACGGATATTGGAACGATGCGAATGCTTATGTAAACGCGTTTATTCCGCCAATTTCGGGAACAAGTTTAATCAACAAAATCGGAAATGAATTTATCAATTCGCCGACCGGCTCTTTTCAAAACTCGCTCAGCGCGATTTTGCCTTGGAAAGAAAAACTTTTTAATGTTACGAGTTACGTCAGTTATCAAAAAGACAAACAAACGATGGACATCATTCCCGCAGAATATTTGAATGTTAACAACAGTTTTCCCGAAATGGCAAATTATGACAACGCAAAACAATTCGCCGAATCTCAAACGTTGATGGTAAGTCATTCCGCGTCAGTCGGTTTCACCTACAAAAAATTTACATTGATGCCGGAAGTCGGTTTGAGCCTGAATTTCAACAAAATGAATTCTATACTTTCGGGCGAAAAAAACGGCACGTTTTCGAGTTTGGGAAATCGGTTTGAAAACAATATCGAATGGAATGAATTGCAGCCATATACGCAACTTGGCATCAATTATAAATCCAATAAATTTAATTTTAACATCAATATTCCGATGAATTTTTACGGCGTTATTTATAAAGACAACCTCAACCAATTCAGAGGAAACACCGATCCGAACCGCTTGGAATTGAACAAAACCGTTTTTGAACCGAGTTTGTTTGCGAGCCTCGATTTTGCTTCTTATTTTAAACTTTGGGCGTTTGCATCGCAATCCTACGATTTTGGAAATTTCGGATATTTTTACGGCGGAAAACTTTTGACCAACCCGAGATCATTGATGTTGAGATTCGGCGAAAATATGATGATGCCGGAAAATCTCAGTAGAAACATCGGCAGCAGAATAGAATACAGAAATCCGCTGAACAATTTGTTTTTCAACGTGAGATATAATTTTAATCGAACCAAAAGAAACCTGATGGAACGATATTCCGGAGACGGATTTTCCTCGACTTTGGAACTCGCGCCGGAGGAAAATATTTTGCAATCTCAGACCGCCGGAGCCGAAATCGGAAAATATTTCCCGAAATATAAAACCAATGTTTCCGCAAGTTTTTCCAATTTGGACTCCAAATCTTTCTCTTTTTTCAACACGCTGCAAGAATCCGAAACCAATCGGCAATCTCTTAAATTCAAGTTCAACAACACCTATTTTTCGTGGTTTAGCGCAGATTACAACCTTTCGATGAATTGGACGAACAATAAAAACATCACCTCAAATTTCATCCAAAAATCTTTCGATTGGAACCACAATCTCGCCGCATACATTTATCCGTTGAAAAACAATACCATCGGATTTTTCTGGGACGATGTTTCCACAAAACAAGGCGAAACCAACTACAGAAACTCGTTTTACGACATTTCTTACCAATTTACTTGGAACAAAAAGAAAATAGATTTTGAAATAAAATGGCTGAACATCGCCAACAAAAAAGTCTATGAAACCATTTCCTACGACGCGGCAAAACTTTCCACCACAACCAACCGAATCGACATTCGCCCGAGCCAAGTGATGTTTACGGTGAAGTTTAATTTTAAATAGGCTGATGGCTTTTGGCAATGAGTCTCGTTCTGAAAAACGAGAAAGTGTTAATCTGACACATTTTGTCACACTGAGCGAAGTCGAAGTGTTAAACTTTGAACTAAATCTACACATTCACCGCCGCAACTCCCGGAAGTTCCAAGCCTTCCAAACTTTCCAGCATTGCGCCGCCACCGGTGGAAACGTAGGAAACTTTGTCGGCATATCCGAATTGTTTCACAAAAGCAACGCTGTCGCCGCCGCCAACTAAAGAAAACGCTCCCAATTTCGTGGATTCCGCAATACTTTCTCCCAAACTTTCGGTTCCGGCAGAAAAATTAGGCATCTCAAAAACACCTACGGGTCCGTTCCACAAAATGGTTTTAGAATCCAAAATCACATCGTGAAAAATATCTCTCGTTCTCGTGCCGACATCCAATCCTTGCCAATTTTCGGGAATGTGGTAAACATCGGCTTCCTTTTTTTCCGCATCGTTGCTAAAACTATCGGCAATAATCACGTCTGCGGGCAAATAAATTTTCACATTTTTTTGTTTCGCTTTTTCTAAAATTTCCAACGCCAGCGGCATTTTATCTTCTTCCACAATGGAATTTCCGATGTGTCCGCCCAACGCTTTGATGAACGTAAAAGCCATTCCGCCGCCGATAATCAAATTGTCAACCGCAGGCAATATATTTTCGATAATCGTAATTTTTGATGAAATTTTTGAACCTCCGAGAATAGCGGTTATCGGTCTTTCGCCGGTTTTCAAAACTTTGTCAATGGCTTCCAATTCTTTCGCCATCAGCAATCCGAAAAATTTGGTTAAAGGAAAAAATTTGGCAATCACGGCTGTGGATGCGTGTTTCCGGTGAGCCGTTCCAAAAGCATCGTTCACATAAGCATCGCCCAATTTGGAAAGTTTTTCCGCAAAATCTTTGTCGCCGTTTTCTTCTTCATTGTGAAATCTTAAATTTTCGAGCAAAAGAATTTCACCGGATTGCAGTTCCGAAGCCATTTTCGTGGTATTTTCGCCGATGCAATCTTCGGCAAATTTCACCGATTTTCCCAATACATTTTCAATTTCGGGAAGGATGTGTTTCAGGGAAAATTCGTCTGAAGATTTTCCTTTCGGTCGCCCGAGATGCGTCATTAAAATCACGGAACCGCCGTCTTTCAGAATTTTATCAATCGTAGGTTTTGCGGCTGAAATTCGTGTATTGTCGGTAACTTTCAATTCATCGTTCTGCGGAACATTGAAATCCACGCGCACCAACACTTTTTTGTCTTTAAAATTAAAATTATTGACTGTTTTCATAAAATATACTTTGTAGCCCCCTGTCCCCCGAAGGGGGAAAAATTCCTAATAAAGTTACGCAAACTTTTGCTGTTTTTATCCTTGTTTTCCAAAAGGGGAAAAATTCCTAATAAAATTACGCAAACTTTTGCTGTTTTTTTCCCTTTGTCTCTCAAAAAAAAATTATAATAAAAATTTGCCACATTTTCCCCCTTCGGGGGACAGGGGGCTTTTAGGATACAAATTTAAGATTTTCGGGGCTTAAAAAAAAGAAAAGTTTTCCGAAAATTTTTTTGCCCGACCCGAACTCAACATTCATCATCGACAAATATTTAATTTAATAAATAAAAAAAAATAATGTTGTTTGTTGTAGAGTGTTGTGAGTTTTGAGGATAAGTTTTTCCGAATTTTTTACCACAAATTATTTATTCCGTGTTCATAAATAATTAACATTTTAATCTATTGATAATTAATTAATTAAATGATTTATTAATACATGTGAACAAGTTTTTTTAAAAGGATTATGGATAATTCCATTGCTGAAAACCGGATTAAATTTTCCAAATAAATTCTAAAAAATGAAACCGAGTTCCGTAAAAAAAATTTTACATAAGAATTTAAAATGAAATATAAAAGCAAAATTTTTTACGAGTTTTCCACAAATATTTACACAGGATTCCACAGGAATTTAAGAAATAAATCGCAATATTTTCCGTAAAAATTTAATTGTTAACTTTGATGTGTCTAAAATTAATTAAAATGAAAAACATTTTCAAATATATTCTCGTGTTTTTGGTTGCATTTTCGTTTCAAAATTGCAGCAGCAGCAGCAAGGTTTATGCAACTCCGGAAAAACTTCAAACGCTTTTAAATTCGGAAAATTTCACTTTTGTGGCGGAAAAAGCAAACCCGACGGGAATGGACGTGATTAAGGTGATGAATTCTATATCTCCCGCAGGTTCCTCGCAGGTTTTGGATTTGAGTCCGGGCTATTTCGTGAAGTTTTCAAACGGCGAAATGAACGTTGATTTGCCGTATTTTGGAAGGATGTATGTTACGAATTTTGATCCCAATAAAAACGGTTTCGATTTTACCTCAAAAAAATTTACGATTGATAAATCCAAATCCACCCAAAAGAAAACACTTTGGGTGATTAATGTGAACGACAACCAAAGCATCGGGCAAATCTATTTGGAAATCACGAAAACCGGAAAAGCCTATATTTCAATAAGTTCCACCGACAGACAAGCGATTTCTTACGACGGATACATCACAGAAAATGAAGTGAATGAAAATAATCTTTAGTAAATTCTGAATTGTTATATCTCAAGTATTATCCTTTAAACTTTTAGGAATATGAAAAAAATAAACGCATTATTACAAATCTCATTAATTTTATTTTCATTGATTTGTTTCGGGCAATCCAAAGAACAAAAAATTGAAAATATTCTTAATTCTACCGGAATTTTGGAAGGTTATCAATCTATTTTTGAGTATCAAATTAATTCGTTAAAAAATAATACAAATAAAGAAGACAGTATAAAATTAATTGAGATTGAGAAAAAAATAGCGGACGGAGAAATCACAAAAAGATTATCCAAAGCCTGTTCAGAAACGTTTTCCGATAAAGAAATTGACGATATTTATATTTTTCTTAATTCGGAAACAGGAAAAAAATTTGTAGAAAATTCTGCAGAAGTTCTCAATGATAAAATTCAAGAAAATTTAAAAGATATTCACGATGAAATAGCGATTATATCAGACAATGTTCGCTATAACATACAAGAAAAACAGGAAAATTCAAAAACCGAAGAACCCGTTCCAACCGATAAGGAAGACGGTTTCTACGAAGTAATTTCGTATTCGGAAGATTATTTCGCAGCACACCGTTTAGACGAGATTGTTCTCGCAGACCAACCAAGCATCGTGAAAAGCGATATTTTGAGCGCACAAAGAAGTTTTGATCAACTTCAAAGATCAACGATTGAGATTCAACTCACAAAAGAAGGCGCGGAAAAATTCAAAAATTTAACCGAAAAAAATGTCGGAAAACCGATTGCGATGGTGTTTGGCAAAAAGATTCTTTCCGCCCCGATAGTTAATGAACCTATTCCAAACGGAAAAGTACAAATCAGCGGAAATTTTTCCATACGCGAAGCCGATGAATTGGCGGAAGAAATAGGTAAAAAATAAATTTGAATATCGGCAAAATTTATGAAAAAAATAAAATATAAACAGATGAAAAAATATTTGATATTTTCGATTGCTTTTTTCGTGCAACACGTTGTTTCGGGGCAAAATTATGTGCCAATAGATACGGCGGATTTTCAACAAAGAAAAACTTTTCTCGCGGAATTTAAAACTAAAAATGATGTGCTCATCAAAACTTTGAAAGCCGAGTATTCGGGGAAAACGGGTGCGGAACTCGGAAAATATTACAACGAATTTTACAAAAGTTTTGAAAAGGAAGTAAAAGATAAAAATTTCACGTTCAAATCGCCGTTTAACGAAATCTTGAACGGAATGCTTTCGGATTTAAGAAAAAATTATCCGCAAATTTCCGCCAATCTGAATGTTCTGATTGCAAAAGACAATACACCAAACGCTTATTGTTTGGCAGACGGAACCTTCATCATCAATATGGGATTGTTTAATTGGATGGACAACGACGACCAAATCGCCTCGATTCTTTCTCACGAAATTGCGCATAAACTGAAGAAACACGCGGAAAAAGCGATGGTGGAAAACATTAATGAAGAAAAAAGCGATGTGGAAAAAGTGAAAGAAATTAAAAATCAATCGGTTAACAAAACCGACAAAGCGCTTGACATCATCAAAAACCGACTCTATAAAAAGCGAGGAAAAAAACGCGAAAGTGAAATCGAGGCGGATTCTTTGGGCTATGTGATTTATCGAAATTCGGATTTTAAAAAAGCGGAATTTCTGAATGCGATGAAAAATATTCGAGATTTTGATTCTATTTCGCCGAGGGAATTGAAAATAGAAACTTACAAAAAACTGTATGATTTGCCGGCTCAACCGTTCAAAGAAAAATGGATGAAAGAGGAAGATTTTTCGCTTTACAACTACGATTTTTATAAAGAAAAATTAGACGAAGATTCGCTTTCCACGCATCCCGAAACACTTGTGAGAATTGCCGCTTTGGAAAAAGAATTTCCCGAATTGAAAACGGAAGATTCGCCAAAAGAAGGCAGTGAAGCGTTTAAAAATCTGCAAAAAATTGCGAAAATGGAAATCCTTCCGAACCTTTTCCAATCCGAAGATTACGGCGTGGGAATTTATGTGGCAATGCAAATGATTCAGGATGAATTTGAGGAGGATTATGTGAAAAAATGGCTCGGAAAATTTTACGGAAAAATCTACGACGGCAGAAAAAATTACAATCTGAATCGCTATTTAGACCGAATCGATCCGAAAAACCAAAGCGAAAGTTATCGGCAATTCCTGAGTTTTATGTGGAATTTGAGTGCCGATGAAATTAAAAATATTGCGGGGTTTTATGAATAGCCTCTCTTAAAAATTCATATAATCAATTCACAATCAGCAGAATAGAAATCAGTTTCATACTAAATTATTTTTCCAAAAATTCCAGAAACTTTTCAATCGCTTTTTTTCGATGGCTGATTTGGTTTTTTTCTTCGGACGGCATTTCGGCAAAGGTTTTTTCGTAGCCGTCGGGAACAAAAATCGGGTCGTAGCCAAAACCTTTGAAACCTTTATTTTCGGTGAGCAGATTTCCGTGAACTTTTCCTTCAAAAAATTTGGCGCCGCTTTCATCATAATAGCACAAAACCGTGATGAAATAAGCCTTTCGGTTTTCAATGCTTTTCATTTCATCTAAAACTTTTTCGATGTTTTTTACAAAATCGTGGTCATCGGCATATCGCGCCGAAAAAATTCCCGGTTTGCCGTTCAATGCTTCAACTGCCAATCCGGAATCGTCTCCCAAACTTGGAATTCCGGTCTTTTCAAAACAATATTTTGCTTTTATTTCGGCATTTTCCTTAAATGTTTTTCCGTTTTCTGCAATTTCATCGAAAATACCGTAATCCGTCAAAGATTTCACCACAAAATTTTTCCCCAAAATCTGCCGGATTTCTTCTTTTTTATGTTCGTTGTGTGTGGCGATTAATAACTGCATTTTTAAAGTTCAAAGTTTGAGGCTCTAAATTTAGTAAAATTTAGGCGAGATAAAACACATATAAATCATATTAAACTATAAAAAACTCTATTGTTTTTATGCCGTTTCGGTAAGGTTCGGCGGATTCTGTATCCGCTTGTGTTTTTAACGGATTAAAGTTTTTTTGAACAGATTATAGTTTTTCCGAAAATCCGTCGCTGTAAATTTATTATACAAAACGGCTATTCAATTTGTTTTTTAAAATTCGTAAATTAGCATCATTAAAAAAATCAAAAAAATGAAAAAAATTGCTTTAACTTTCGCACTGTTTTTTGCGGTTTTGGCTTTCGGTCAGACGCAAGATTTGTACTCTTTGGCAAAAGGAGATTTCTTGGGATTCAACGCGCTGTTTGATGATAAAGACAATCTTTACGGCTACGTCGCACTTTACGACTACGGAAAATCCGGCGATAAAACCAAAAAATTAGAATACGTGATTTTGGATAAAAACCTGAATCCCGTTGCCAACAAAGAATTTGAAGGCGATATCACCGCCAAAGATTATTTCGGATATATTGATTTCCGGAACAAAGTGATTCTCGCTCCGAGCGATTACGATATTTCTTTAATAAAAAACAAAGATTTCTTTTATCCGCGCTCGATGGAAATTGATTTACAGACAAATACGATAAAATATAAAGTTTATTACGATTATGCGGACGGAAATTTTACCGAAATCGCCCAACCAAAAAATTGGAAAGAAGACCGAAAAGAAAATAAAGCCGAAAAAAAAGAAAAAGGCTACAATTATGAATCTTACGTTTGGGAAATAAAAGAAGGCGGCTATCTCGTGGCGGAATACAATGATTACGGCAGCTACATCAACAATAATGCTCTGCTGAAATTCGATGAAAACAAAAACCAAATTTGGAAATACGAATACAACACAAGCGGAGACAAAAAAACAAGCGAAGTACTGAAAGTGATTGACAAAAACGAAAATTATGTGTTCTGCATTCTTCAAAAAAACAATAAAAAAGACAAATCCACTTTCCTTGTGGTTTTGGATATGAAAACCGGAAAAGAAGTTCATAATCAGACGATTACGAGTGCGTCTCCGGAAACTTTGGAAAGAATTACTTACTATCTCATCTACTATTCATCCGCTTATTCGTTTGTCTCTCAAAATCTCAGTAATGACAAAGTTTTTGATGATAAAATCGTAATGGTCGGGCGAAATTTTGACAAAGACAAAAGCATCGGTTTTGCAAGAATGATAATAGATAAAACCAATTTTAACGTAGATGTTCAAACCATCGAATACGAAAAAAACTTCAAACCTTTTCTTCCGAAATTGACGGGTAACGACAAGTTTTCAGACGGATATTATCTTTGGACCAAAGATTTCTTTTTTATGGAAGACGGAAGCGTCGGGATTTTGATGGAAAAATATAAACCCGGCGGACAATACAACGCAGAGAAAACCAAGGATTTGTATTGTGCTTTTTTGGATAAAGATTTTAAAGTGACAGACCTCAAAGTTTTTGAAAAAGAAAAAACAAAATGGGCAAACAACGATTATCTTTTTTCGCAATATTTGAATGACGGTAAAGATGTGGTGTTCTTTTACCGAGATTTGCAAAAAGACCAAGAAACCAAAGACAAAAATTGGCAACTTTTCATCAATACGTTTATTGACGGCAAATTCAAGCAAGAGCAAGTTCAGATTTCCGAAAAAGACAAATACGTTACTTTTCCATACGTTGGCAAAGAAGGCTACATTCTTCTGCGGGAATACAACGAAAAAGATAAATTCAACAAAATTCGTTTGGAAAGATTGAATTATTGAAGGCAGTAGGCAGTAAGCGAAAGGCAGTAGGCTTAAAACTCTGTGCTAAAATAAAGTGAAAAACAATAGGTTTAAAGAAACAGAAACTCTGTGTGTCTCTTTTACTCTGTTCCTCTGTGTGAAATAAAAGAACCAACGAAAACCAACAAAATGGTTCGGTGTAGCCAATCTTTGATTTTGTTCTTTTTTAAGACAAAATAACAAAATTATGATAATCAATAAGTTATAATTGTAAACTTATTGCACAAAGCAGATATTCAAATAAAATTTCGACGTTTTTTTGCATTCTTTAAAATACAAAAACTATTAAATATTGTATTCTTTAAAATACAAAAATGTTCAAAAATTGTATTCTTTAAAATACAATTTATATCTTTGTGGAAAATTTTTAAAGTATGAAATCTTTATTTCCGTCTTTTCACCGCAAATTAGAAGAAACGGATATGCGTTTTGAACGCTATCTTAAAAATAAAATCGAATGGAACAATCGGTTAATCGCGATTACCGGAGCGCGCGGAACCGGAAAAACCACAATGATTTTGCAACATATAAAAGAATTATACGGAGAAAATCCGGAAGATGTGTTGTATGTCAGTTTAGACAATATCTATTTCAGTATCAACAATTTATATTCACTTGCCGAAGATTTTTATGCACACGGCGGAAAAGAACTCTATTTGGATGAAGTTCATAAATATCCTGCTTGGGCGCAAGAAATCAAAAATATTTATGACGATTTTCCCAAACTGAAAGTGGTTTTCACAGGTTCGTCAATGTTGCAAATTTTTAAATCAAATGCTGATTTGAGCCGACGTGTAAGGCATTTTCAGTTGTTCGGAATGTCTTTTCGAGAATTTTTAATTTGCGAAGGATTGTTGCAAAAATCGCAAACACCGTTCGCGCTTGCGGAAATTTTGGAAAATCACGTTTCGATTGCACAAAAACTTTTAAAAAAATTGACACCTTTGCCTGCTTTTCAAAACTATTTGAAATATGGCTATTATCCTTATTATCAGGAAGATATGAACGGCTACGGCGAACGTGTTTTGCAAACATTCAACACGATTATGGAAAGCGATTTGCCAAATGTGGAAAGCATTGATTTTTATTCCATTAACCGTATAAAAAAATTGTTTTACATTCTTTCGGAAATGGTTCCTTTCACCCCAAATATCTCTCAACTCAGCCAAATGGTGGATGTAACGCGACAAAGTTTAACGAATTATTTGCAAGTGCTCGAAAAAGCACACACCGTTTTGTTGCTCAAACAAAAGGCTACGGGAATAAGACAAATGGTGAAACCCGAAAAAATATATTTGCAGAATACCAATTACAATTATGCACTTTCGGCGGAAAATCCCGAAATCGGAAATTTGCGAGAAACGTTTTTCTTTAACCAACTTCAACAGAATCACGATGTTACATACAATTCCGAAACCGATTTTTGCATTGATGAAAAATACTTTTTTGAAATCGGCGGAAAAAACAAAAGTTCTCGACAAATAAAAAATCTGAACAATGCTTACCTCGCTCTCGATGGTTTGACGACCGGATTTCGCAATGAAATTCCGCTTTGGTTGTTTGGGTTTTTGTATTAGTTTTTTAATTTTTTATCCTTTTTTAAGTTTCTCAAAGATTCATCTTTGATGAATTACAAAAAACTCAAATCGGCTATTAATATTTTCTTTTTGTCCTTATTGAAAAATCATTGATTTGCCTTTGTGAAACTTAAAAAAAACATTTTCATTGTTAGAAATCCTTGCGCTCGTTGCGTTTTAAACCACATTTTTTTAACACTAAGCACGCAAAAGTTTTTTAATTTTTTATATCCTTTTTTAAATTCATCTTTGATGAATTACAAAAAAACTCAAAGCGACTATGATATTTGTAAAACGGATATTCAATTTGTTTTTTAAAATTCGTAAATTAGCATCATTAAAAAAATCAAAAAAATCAAAAAAATTGCTTTAATTTTCGCACTGTTTTTTGCGGTTTTGGCTTCCGGTCAGACGCAAGATTTGTACTCTTTGGCAAAAGGAGATTTCTTGGGATTCAACGCGCTGTTTGATGATAAAGACAATCTTTACGGCT
>JAITMJ010000084.1 GCA_031277475.1 Flavobacteriaceae bacterium | reverse complement strand
CCGCTTGGCAGCCGCTCGGGTCGGGCTGTCCGTTGCAATCTTTTTTTTCGCCTCCGCCAAAACCAACGCCAAAAAAAAGGATTTCCACTTCCATCCCTCACGCGGGTTTCGGAAAATATAGATTGTTTTGTTATTCGGTTTTTACTAAACTGCTAATCACGTTTATATCACTTCTTTTATCTATACCAAACAATCGGTTTTTTTTATCTTCAAGTTTAATTTATAACCATTTGTAAAAGTTAATTCCACTGAATTGTTTATTACTTTGTAACAGCCTGTTGTTATGGTGTCTCCGGATTTTTGTTCAAACAGACCATTATTTTTTAAAAGAAGATATTTTATACAAGTATATCATCCTATCTTTCCATGTTTGGAATGTAGCAAATCATATTTATGATATCCCAGACGCGATATTTTTTACCTTCATATTTTCCCCAAACCTCTGCCTCTGTTCTGCTTTTGCAAGACAAAAACGTTAGAAAAACAAAGAATATTACATACTTGCAGAAACGCATAATCAATATATTTTTTGGTTCAGATATCCCACGGTTTTTCCGTCTAATTCATTAATATCTGAAATAATATTGTTAATAATGCTTGCAAAGTTCTTCATCACTCAATCAAAAATCAATGCAAAATTAGACCTGTTAAAAGTCAATGTCAAGATTTTTCACCCTTCAAATTCACGCAAACTCCTCCTTAAATTCACGCGGGTATATCTGATTATCCTTTAACATTAAATAAAATAATTGATAATCAATAAAATATCCAATTTTAATTATGGACGAAAAGCAAAAGATTATGAATTGGTATCGCCCAACATCGGGACAAATTTATAAATGCCGAACTGTTCTTTTTCGTATTCGGTTTCGGAGATTTTTGTGAAGCGATGCAAAATCTGTTCATCGGTTTTTCCGAGTGGAATCACCATTTTTCCGCCGATTTCCAATTGTTTCAAAAGTGCTGTCGGCAAAGTTTCCGCGCCGCAGGTAACCAATATTTTATCGAACGGCGCAAACTCGGGCAAACCCGAAAATCCGTCTCCAAAACTTTGAAATTTGGGATGAAAATTCATCTCGCGGAGTTTCTTTTTAGAGAAATCAAAGAGTTCTTTTTGGCGTTCAATGGTGTAAACCAAAGCGTTCATTTTCAGCAAAACGGCGGTTTGATAGCCGCAACCTGTTCCGATTTCCAAAATTTTTTCGCCGGATTTTATTTCCAAAAGTTCGGTTTGTTCGGCGACGGTCGAGGGATGAGAAATCGTTTGATGTGCGGCAATCGGAAAAGCGCGGTCTTCATAAGCAAAATCCTGAAAAATACTTTCAATAAAGAGATGTCGCGGAACTTCGCCGATGGCTTTCAAAACATTTTCGTCCGAAATTCCGACTTTGTCCCGAAGATACTCCACGAGAATTTTCCGCTTTCCTTTGTGAAGATAAAAATCGTGCATTTTTGCCCCTTTAAATTCAGACGAAAATACAAATTACGGAGGATATAATGCAAACGAAACTGTAATATGTTGTACATTCTACATTAAGGATGTCTCTAAAAATTTTGTGTTTTTTCTGTAATTTTTTTCGGAGCTTTTTTGGATGTCAGTGGTTTAAATTAAATCATTGTTTTGTATCTTATTGTTTATCTGTTGATTAAACATGTTGAGGTTAAATAATTTTTACAAAATTTATTCCAAGATATCCCGTAAATCAAAATTATAAAATATCTTTTACTTTTTAACAAGTTAAAAAAAACATCACTGTATTCGTAGTCATAAAAAATTGCAAAACGTAACAAAATCCCGAAATCTCTTACTAATTCCCTTAAATCGTAAAATTATGATGAAAAATTTTTTATCGTTTTTGATGCAGATAATAAGCCAAAAGCGAAATACATAAATGCATTGAAACTCGAAACTCGCACCTCTAAATTCAAAATATCCGTAAATTTGCACGAAATTTTTAAAATCCGAAAATGAAAAAAACACGAGTTCGTTTTGCGCCAAGCCCGACCGGACCTTTGCATTTGGGTGGTGTGAGAACGGCTTTGTACGATTATCTTTTTGCGAAAAATACCGGCGGAGATTTCGTGTTGAGAATTGAAGATACCGACGTTGCAAGATATGTGGAAGGTGCGGAAAATTATATTTTGGAAGCCCTCGAATGGTGCGGAATTTCGCCGGACGAAAGCCCAAAACATGGTGGAAAATTCGCGCCGTATCGTCAAAGCGAAAGGCGAGAAATCTACGAAAAATACACCGCCGAAATCCTGAAAACCGATTTTGCATACATCGCTTTTGACACGACTGAAGAATTAGACGAAATCCGCAAAGAATTTGAAACCAAAGGCGAAGTTTTTTCATACAACCATCAAACCAGAAACCGCCTGAAAAACAGCATTTCGCTTTCCGAAACCGAAGTTCAAAACCTTTTGGAAAAGAAAATTCCTTTTGTTGTTCGTTTCAAAATGCCGATTGACAGAATTTTGAATCTCGAAGACATCATTCGCGGAAAATTTTCCGTAAATACGAATACTTTGGACGATAAAGTTCTCGTGAAACACGATGGAATGCCGACTTATCATTTTGCTAATGTGATTGACGACCGCGAAATGGAGATTTCTCACGTCATTCGCGGCGAAGAATGGCTGCCTTCGCTCGGTTTGCACGTTTTGCTTTATGAAGCGATGAATTGGGAACCGCCGCAATTTGCGCATCTTCCGCTCATTTTAAAACCCGAAGGAAAAGGAAAACTCAGCAAAAGAGACGGCGACAAATTCGGATTTCCTGTTTTTCCGCTGAATTTTAAAGATCCCGAAACCGGAAATATTTCAAAAGGCTATCGCGAGGAGGGTTATTTTCCCGATGCTTTCGTTAATTTTTTGGCACTTTTAGGTTGGAGTCCGTCCGATGACAAAGAAATCCTTTCGCTCGATGAAATGATTCAAGAGTTTGATATTCACAAAGTTCACAAAGCCGGAGCCAGATTTAGCAAAGAAAAAGCGGAATGGTTTAATCATCAATATTTGCAGAAAAAACCGACCGGCGAAATTTTAAAACATTTAAAAGAAATTGATGCCGTAAAAAACTCGGATTTCTCGGATGATAAATTGTTGAAAATCATTAATTTAATGAAAGAACGCGCCACTTTTACAAAAGATATTTATGAAAACGGAACGTTCTTTTTCAGTGCGCCGAAAACTTTTGATGAAAAATCTCTGAAAAAAGCGTGGAACGAGGACACACCAAATATTTTGAACGAACTTTCCGAACGCTTGCAAACCACCGATTTTAAATCCGAGATTTTAAAAGAAAACATTCACCAATTCGCCGAAACCAAAGGTTTGGGAATCGGGAAAGTGATGATGCCGCTTCGTCTTGCGTTGGTCGGTGAGTTGAAAGGTCCCGATGTTCCGGATATTTTGGAAATTTTGGGAAAAAATGAAAGTCTGGAACGGATAGAGTTTATGGTTTTTGGAGTTAGTTTCTAAAGGTCAAGTTTTGATTTCTAAGTGTTTGGGATTCAAAAAATAAGAATTTCGAAGTTTTTTCCAAAAAGCAAGATGATTTTTACTAAATTTGACGTTCCAACAAGCAATATAAATAGATGAAAATTCTGATCATCAACGGTCCAAACCTCAATCTGATCGGCAAACGCGAACCGGAAATTTACGGAAATCAATCGATGGAAGATTTTTTTGCGGAATTAAAAAATCATTTTAAAAATATGGAAATTGATTATTATCAATCGAATTGGGAAGGAGAAATGATAGACCGAATCCAAAAAGATGATTTTGATGCACTGATTATCAATCCCGGAGCATTTTCTCATTACTCCTACGCTATTGCCGACTGCCTCAAAAATATCAAAAAACCGAAAATTGAAGTCCATATCAGCAATATTTACCAACGCGAAGAATTTCGTCAAAAATCCGTAACAGCCGCTTATACAGATGCCGTTCTTTCCGGTTTCGGATTGAAAGGATATTTTCTTGCAATTCAGAATTTATTGAGTTAGACACAAAAATCATTATCGAGACCCATCGTTTTCCATTAATTTAAAAAGTTTAATTTTGCAAAGAAAGCAGCAATGTCTATTCACAACAAAATCGTAGAAACAGCCATCACTTTCGATGATGTGCTTCTCATCCCTTCATATTCCGAGGTTCTGCCGAGCCAAGTTTCATTAAAATCAAGACTGACGGATAAAATCACGCTAAATGTCCCAATCGTTTCCGCAGCGATGGACACCGTAACGGAAGCCGATTTGGCGATTGCGCTGGCGCGAGTGGGCGGACTTGGATTTATTCACAAAAATATGCCGATTGAAGAACAAGCGGCGCAAGTGAACAAAGTGAAACGCTCCGAAAACGGAATGATTGCCGACCCTGTAACGCTTTCCAAAGATCACACTTTGGGCGAAGCGAAAGATTTAATGAAAAAATTTAAAATCTCCGGACTTCCCGTCATCAATTCGGAAAACAAACTCATCGGAATCATCACCAATCGAGATGTGAAATATCAAGAAAACCTTGATATGAAAGTGGAAACGCTGATGACGAAAGAAAATCTCATCACTTCCGGAAAAGATACCACGCTGGAAATCGCAAAAAAAATTCTCCTCGAAAACCGCGTGGAAAAACTTCCGATTGTAGATAAAAACTACAAATTGGTCGGTTTAATTACGATTAAAGATATTGATAATCAATTGGAATATCCGGCAGCCAACAAAGACAAAAACGGCAGATTAATCGTAGGTGCGGGCGTTGGCGTGGGTGAAGATACCATTCTCCGAGTTTCCGCATTGGTGGAAGCGGGGGTGGACATCATTGCCGTAGATTCCGCGCACGGACATTCGAGAGGTGTTTTGGATAAAATTTCCGAAATCCGAAAAATGTTTCCCGATTTGGATTTGGTCGGCGGAAATATCGTAACTGCGGAGGCTGCAAAAGATTTGATAAAAGCCGGAGCCAATGTTTTGAAAGTGGGCGTGGGTCCGGGTTCCATTTGCACGACGAGAGTGGTTGCCGGCGTTGGCGTCCCTCAACTTTCTGCGATTTATAATGTTTTTGAATACGCCAAAACGAAAAATATTTCCATCATTGCAGACGGCGGCGTTAAACTTTCCGGCGACATTGTGAAAGCCATTGCTTCGGGTGCAAATGCTGTGATGCTCGGTTCTCTTTTTGCCGGAACCGACGAAGCGCCGGGCGAAGAAATTATTTTTCAAGGGCGAAAATTCAAAGCGTATCAAGGAATGGGAAGTTTGGCAGCGATGAAACGTGGCGGCAAAGAGCGATATTTCCAAAGCGAAGCGAAAAAATTTGTTCCGGAAGGCATCGAAGGTCGAGTTCCGCACAAAGGAAAATTGGAAGATGTGGTTTTTCAACTCACCGGCGGAATCCGCGCAGGAATGGGCTATTGCGGAACAAAAGATATTGAAACGCTGCAAAAAGAAGGAAAAATGGTTCAGATTACGGGAAGCGGTTTGAAAGAATCTCATCCTCACGATGTGATTATCACGCAGGAATCGCCGAATTATTCTTTATAAAATTCAAATTACCAAAAGAAGAACCCAACTGCCAAATCTACATCGGCGGCATTTCTTCGTCGTCGTCAAAATTGCCGGTGTTTTCTTTTTTCTTTTTCGGCTGTTCTACTTTTTCGCCTTGTTTAAAGCGATAGCTGAAAGAAATTGAAAATTGTCTCGGCTGATATTGCATATAGGAATATTGTGTATAATTCGGAGCAATGGTCGTGTTTTCTCTGGATCTGGTGTTGAAAACATCTTGAATATTAAACGAAATGGTTCCGTCTCCGTTCAAAATCGTTCTGGAAGCACCGAGATTTACGGCATACATTGATTTATCATTTTGGCTGTCGGTTTTTTCTCCGCCTCTGTAGAATCCTTGAATTTGTATGGAAGTTTTTTTATCGGGTTTGAAAGTATTGGTCAATCTGAATCTTGTGGAAAAACCGCTTCCGTTGTAGCTGAAACCTTCATAGGAACCGGTATTTTTGTAGCCGAATAAATCTATGCTTCCCATAATTCTCCACCATTTGAAAGGATCGTAGGTTCCGTTGATATCCAAACCGTAATTGGTTTCGTCTCCTGCATTTACGGGTTTTCTGTAGAGAACGGTGGTTCCGTCTTCATCCAATCCGCTGTATTGATAAAAATTCACTTCGTCTGATTTTTTTAAATATAAAGTCGGATTAAAGGTGATTTTACTTTTTGATAAACTGTATCCAAATTCAAAAGAATTTTGGTAAGTCGGGTTCAAATCGGGGTTTCCGGAGAACAAACTCAAATTGTTGCTGTAGGACATAAACGGAATTAAAAACCACGAGCGCGGTCGGTTGATTCGCCTTGAATAATTCAGCAATAATTGGCTGTCGTCATTCAAATCATAACTTAAAAATACGCTCGGAAAAAATCCGGTATAATTCTTTTTAACTTCGGTGGTTACGGCATTTTCCAAACTTTTGAAACGCACATTAATATCGGAATTTTCTGCACGAAGTCCGAATTGATAACCGAATTTATTTGTTTTGCTTTTAAATAATGCATACGCCGCCGTCAATTTTTCGTTGTAATAAGTATCGCTCGTGAATCGGTCTAAAACCACGAACGGAGCACCGTCTTTGCTTTCATTCACAAAATAATTGTAGTCGTTTTGCTTTAAATCAAATCTTGCGCCTGCTTCAAATTTGGAATTTTCTCCGATTGGCAGTTCGTAATCGGCTTTTGCAAGAAAAGTTTTATTATTGGAATTGCTTAAAAGATTATTGAATTTATTGGTAATATCGCCATTTAAATAAACTATTTCTTCGGTTATCGGACCAAAACTTTCGCTTTTACTGCTTTGAAAACTCGCCGCCAAACTCAATAATTCTCCGTTGTCCCCGAATTTTTGATCGAAACCCAAATCCGCTTGAAAAGAATTATTTTTTCTGTTGGATTGATTGATTCGGACGGAATTTCTCTCGTTGATGCGATTCACGGAAAGCGAATCCACATATCGGTCAAAAGTATTGATGGTTTCCGTGGATTCATTATTATAACTTCTGAACATCACAGAAGCGTTCAACGCAGATTTTTCGGTAATATCCACAAAAAATCCGGCGGTTGTGTTGTAGTTTTTGTTTTCTCCTTTGGAATTTCCGTTTTGATTTCTGTAAATACTTTGCCCGTCTTCCAAAAGATTGATGTCCGAAGTGTATTGATATTCATTGTTGTTCTCGGATTTATTTCTGTTGTATCCGCCGCCGCCGTTCAGAAACCATGTCCAATTATTTTTCCTCCAACTCAAATTGGTGTTCAGCGAAGTTCTGGGCAAATATCCCAAATTTCCGGTGATGCTTCCGTTGAATCCCGTTTTTTTATTTTTCTTTAAAATGATGTTCAAAATTCCCGCAGTTCCGCTTGCTTCGTATTTTGAGGACGGATTCGTAATCACTTCAATTTTCTCGATTTGATCGGCAGGAATTGATTTTAAAGCATCGGCGCCGTCGTCAATTCCCAAAAGTGCAGACGGTTTTCCGTTGATTAAAAATTTGATGTTGGAATTTCCGCGCATCGAAACAGTTCCGTCTGTATCCACTTCTACGGAAGGAACGTTGCTCAAAACGTCCTGCAAATTTCCGCCTTTGCTGATGATGTCTTGCGAAGGATCGTAGGTTCTTTTGTCGAGTTCTACTTTGTAAGGTTTTACGGTTGCGGTTAATGTAACTTCTTGAATTTCAGTAGATTGTTCGGAAGTATTATCTTTTGTTAAGATAAAATTTTCAGAATTTCCCGAAACGTTGAGGTCTTTATTTAATGTAATGGTTTTAAAATCAATGGCTTCGATGGTAATATCATAATTTCCGGAAACGAGTTGAAGTTGATATTCGCCTTTGTCGTCGGTGAGTGCGGCATCGCTGAAAGCGGAATTGGTTTTATTTAAAAAAGTGACGGATGCGTAGGGAATCAACTGATTCTTGCCGTCTGTAATTTTTCCCGAAATTTTGATTTTTTCCTGTGAAAACGCTGAAATTGAGGTGATTAGAAGGATGATTAATCCTAAGGTTTTTTTCCGAATTTTGATGTAATTTATCATAAAATAGATTTGTGTCGATTTTTTATAACGTGCTTTTGATGGTGATTATTGGAAAAGGTTAAGAAGTGGTGAGGAGATGAAGTTGGAGGGTAGAGAATCATAAATTATACTGACAAGGCATTTATTTTAATTTGTTGTAAACCAGTATTTTTATGTAGAATAAACCACTCGATTAACCTGACAAATAGTCTAATTATCCAATTTCCAAATCCACTTTGTTCAATCTCAACGAGTTAAGAATCACGGAAACCGAACTGAAACTCATCGCGGCGGCGGCAATCATCGGACTCATCAAAATTCCGAAAACGGGATAAAGCAAACCGGCGGCAATCGGAATTCCTAAAGTGTTGTAAATGAAAGCAAAAAACAAATTTTCCTTAATATTTTTAACCAACGCTCGGCTCAAAATTTCCGCTTTTACAACGCCCAAAATATCACCTTTCAACAGCGTGATTTCCGCATTTTCAATCGCAATTCCGCTTCCGGTTCCCATCGCAATTCCAATGTCGGATTGCGCCAAAGCCGGAGCATCATTTATGCCGTCGCCTGCCATTGCCACAATTTTTCCTTCATCTTGCAATTTTTTGATTTCCAATAATTTATCCTCGGGAAAACAATTTGCTTTAAAATTTTCGATACCGAGTTCGGCGGCTACGGATTTTGCGGTTTGGAAACCGTCGCCCGTCATCATTATGATTTCAATGCCTTGATTTTGAATAAATTGAACCGCTTTTTTCGATGAAAGTTTTATCTTGTCTGAAAACCCGAACATCGCCGAAACTTTTCCGTTTTTTGCGAAATAAGAAACCGTTTTTTCGATGATTTTCTCTTTAAAATCGGAAGGAATTTCGATGCCGAATTGCGTTAAAAGTGCCTTGTTTCCGAATAAAATTTCATTGCCTTCGATGCTTCCCTTTAAACCTTTACCCGGAATATTTTCAAAATTTTCTACTTTATCAAATTGAATTTGTTTATCAGTCTGAACGAAATTTTCCGAGTTGTCAGGCTGAGCTTGTCGAAGCCCGTTTTTCTTATTAAAATAATCCAAAACCGCTTTAGACAAAGGATGTTCGGAGTTTTGATTTAAAGAAGCCGCCGACTTCAAAATTTCATTTTTATCCTCGTTTTCAAAAATTTCAATGTGGTCTAAACTCGGGTTTCCTTCGGTTAAAGTTCCGGTTTTATCGGTGATTAAAACGTCTGTTTTTCGCATTGTTTCGAGGGCTTGAGCGTTTTTTATTAAAATTCCGTTTTTCGCACCTTTCCCGATTCCGACCATCAAACTCATCGGTGTTGCCAAACCGAGTGCGCACGGACAAGCGACTATGAGAACGGCGACGGCATTCACAAATCCGTAGGAAATTCCGTTTTCGCCGCCGAAAATCATCCAAAAAATAAAAGTTAAAACCGCCGAAATAATGACTGCCGGAACGAAAATTTTGGAAATTTTATCCGCCAATTTTTGAATCGGGGCTTTGCTTCTGCCGGCTTCGTTCACCATTTTTATGATTTGCGAAAGCAAGGTTTCATCGCCGATTTTTTCGGTTTTCATCAGAAAAGTTCCGTTTCCGTTGATGCTTCCGGCAATCACGCGGTCGCCCGCATTTTTCTCGGCGGGAATTGGTTCGCCGGTAATCATAGATTCGTCCACACTCGAATTTCCGGAGACGATTTTCCCGTCTGTCGGAATTTTTTCTCCCGGTTTCACACGCAGAATATCACCGATTTTCACTTCGGAAATTTCTATTTTTTTCTCGATTTCACCTATTAAAATATTCGCGGTGTCCGGCGAAAGACGGATGAGTTCTTCGATGGCTTTTCCGGTTTTTTTGTGGGCTTTTGCTTCGAGCATTTGCCCCATAATCACGAGGGATAAAATCACGCAAACGGATTCAAAATAAAGCGGAATTTTTCCGTTGTGCATAAATTCGTGAGGCAAAATTTCGGGAAAAATCAAAGCGATGATGCTGAATAAAAATGCCACTGCGCAGCCGAAAGCAATCAGCGAAAACATATTGAGATTCCACGTTTTGAAGGAATTCCAACCGCGTTTCATCAAAAACCAACCGGCGAAAAACACCACCGGAACAGTGAAAATAAGTTGAAACCAGCCGCCGATTTTTTCGGAAAACGGAAATTTCAACCACATCGAACCCATCGAAAGAACGAAAACCGGAAGTGTAAAAAATAAAGCGATAATGAACTTTTTTCTTAAAATTTTAAAGGTATCGTCTTCGTCATTTTCCGGATTTTTTGAAGGAATTTTCACCAAATCCATTCCGCAAATGGGGCAGCCGACGTTGGAATCGTAAACTTTGTCGCCCTCGCAAAACATTGGGCAATAGTATTTTCCGGCATTGTTTTTAAAATTTTCGGGAAGGTTTTTTTCGGAAAAAGCGGGAATTTTGTTTTTGTATTCTTCTTTTTCTTCAATCGGGACGAGAAACATTTTGCAAACCGGACATTGCTTTCCGGGCTTGAAATAGACTTTTTCGCCTTCACATTCCATCGGGCAATAATAAACGGAACTCGGGGAAATTTTTTGATGGTTCAAGGTTTAAAGTTCAAGGTTTCAAATTCAGCGTTAAATTTAAAAAAATATCTGAATATCCGTAATCATCAATAATAAGTAAAAATCTGATATTTTGTATATTTTTAGCCGAGTTTCCAAGCCCATCCTCCTGAAATTGATTCAGGATTTGGTTCTTTTGCTTCAAGGCAAAAGAACAAGATATGGAAAATCAAAGAGTTATATTGGATTTGTAAATTGGTTACAAAAGCGGATATTCATATAAAAAATTTAAGTTTCTCTTTCATCTGTTTTTCACCAAAATCCAAGATTTATAAGTAAATTTTTGGTTGTTTATGGGTTCCGTCCATTCTACGATGTACCAATAGGTTCCGGTCGAAAGTGCTTTTCCTTTTATTTTTCCGTCCCAAATCAGTTGGTTTGCGGAAGATTCGTAAATTTTACTTCCATATTTATCAAAAACTTGAAATTTAACGTTGAATTTGGATTGTATTCCCGAAAAATCCAGCGCATCATTTTTTCCGTCTCCGTTTGGTGTGATTGCATTTATGAGATTGATGTTGTAGATTTCGATGATGAATTCGCAACCAATTGCTGTTTTGGTGTGAAGATAAGATGTTCCTTTCGGAAGATTGTGAAAAATCGGTGTGGTTTGCCAATTAATTCCGTCTAAAGAATATTGATACGGCGGTGTTCCTTCGGTTACGGAAACAGAAAGTGTATTGTTTTCCAAAACGATGTTTCCTATTTTGATGTCGCTTTCCTCTTTTATGCTGAAGTTTTTTCTGTAAATACAACCGTTGAATCCCAATTCCACCCAATAATTTCCAACTCCGAGCGGTCCGGAAAATTGTGTAGCCGAACCATTGCTCCATAAATAAGAATCAAAACCGGAACCGGCATCCAATTCGATGGTTTCGTTTTTACAGACCAATATTTCATCGTCTAATGGAATTATCGGTGATGGTTTGAATATGATGTTTAAAATTCCGATTTCCGGACATTCCGTAGAATTTTCAAAACGAAAATAAAACGTGGCGTTTCCTTCTATGGCTTGGTTCGCATTGATGGGATTTTCATTATTTTGTGCATCGGAAAGATTGGTAAAAAATTTCGGAATGGCGGAAGTATTGAACAAATAAGCGTAATCAAAAAGATTGATTTCTATTTTTCCGTCGAGATTTTCATCGCAAAGTTCTACGGTATTTGGCGAAGATAAAACGATTTTCGGTTTTATTTTTAGGAGCAATTGACCTCCGTCCATAGGCGGACAACCGTATTTACTTTGAACTAATATGTTCACCAAAGTGTCTTCGGTAATTGTGATAAAATCTGTATAAATGGTCGATGGATCGGACGGAAGATAACAAGCCACATAAAAATCAGTCGGATTGGAAAGGATAACGGAAGCAATATTATTCAGATTAACTACAATATTTCCGTCAAAATCTTCATCGCAAAATCCGTCTGTGAATAAATCGGTGTTTACATCTGTTTTATAATAAAAAGCCAAGTTAATGTATGAGAAGGCTTCACAATCCGATAATTTTATCCAAACATAAACAAAAGTTCCATCGGGTGCTTCATAATTTTCGAGTTGCGACTCGGGAATTTCTGTTCCGGGAATGTGCAATAATGCTTCTTGTTCTGTTTTGTAATATTTTATTGAAATGATATCTGTGAGATATAGCGAAAAATCTGCTGCCGTAAGATCAAAAAAACCGGTATTTTGCCCCTCCAATACACAAGTTCCCATACCAAAACCGGGAACATTTTTTGACATTACTTTTACAGTCAATTTTCCCGTTTTGAAACATTCCGTTTTTGTGCTTTGTATTCTGTAGTAATATGTCGGAAGCAATAATGGAATTGGTGCTGTAATTCTATTGTTGTCATAATTGGCATCATTAAAATTTTCATAATAATACACTTCAAAATCCGGATTGCTATTTAGGATTTCATCGGTAAATATCGAAAGATCGAAGGTCATGGCTTCATAGCAAACCTTAATTTCCGTAGGATTTCCAAAATTGTTCGGTGCATTTCCAAAGGGATCGTCTAAAGTTGCGGTTCCCGTCCAATTCAGATTGAATGATCCGTTTCCGATTGGTCTGTCGATAACCAGAAAATAAGATTCTCCGGCAATCACATCCAAAGATTTTATGTAATTATCTCCCAATTCTCCGGGTCCCTCAAAAAAATCGCCGTCCGGTTCGGAATCCCGCATTCCGGTATGATTGTTCGCAGCACCTGAATTCATCGGATTTGTTGTGGAACAGCGAATGGAATTTCCAATGTTTCCGCAACTTACATTCGGTCCGAAAACCCAGAAATCGTAATCTACTTCAATATCCGTATTCGTGGGAATGAGGTCAAAACCCAGCGTTCCGGAAGTTTTTGCCGTAAAACGAATCCATAAAGAATTGTTTTCTTCGCTGTCGCAAACATTATCGCCAATTTCCTGAGTTCCAATTCCGTTCGGATTCAATGAAATGGCTTGGTTTCCGCAAATTTGAATATAATTCACACAATCATTGGCTTCACCGTTTTGTGCAAAACTTAAAATTCCTAAAAAGAAAAGGATTAAAAGAAGAATTTTTTTCATCACGAAAAGTAAAATTCACGCGGTAAAGATAGGTAATTTTCAAGTTTAGGCTTGATTATCTTTAAATTAACGATAAATAAACCGCCATCATTTCTTTGGCAATAGTTTCGTCATTAAATTTTTGAACAAACTCAAAACCCTTTTCTGAACGGCGTTTTCTTTCGGATTCGTTTTCCCAAAGAAACAAAATTTTCGAGCGAATATCTTCCACGTTTTTGGGATTTACATAAACCGAATCTTTTCCTCCGGCTTCGGGAAAACAACCGGAATTGCTCGTAACCACCACTGTTTTTGAAAATAAAGATTCGATAATCGGAATTCCAAAACCTTCATAAAAACTCGGATAAACGAAAATATCCGCAAGTTGGTAAATCGCCGCAAGTTCAGGCATAGAAACGTTTTCCAAAAATCGAACATCGGTTCCGCCGGCGAGAATTTCCCGATTTACTTTTTTAAAATATTTTGTTTTTTTGCCGACAACAATTAGCGGAATTTTGCTGTTTTTCAACGCTTTAACCACATTTAAAAGATTTTTTCGTTCCTCAATAGTTCCCACATTTAGAACAAAACGCTCCGGAAGTTTGAATTTATTTTTAACGTCTTCAAAAAAACTCGGCGGATAATTTTCCTTAAAACTTTGATGGCAACCTTGATAAACCACGTCAATTTTTTCTTCCGGAATTTTTAGATAATGTACGATATCTTTCTTGGTTTGTTCCGAAATGGCAACAATTTTATCGGCAATTCGGGCGGCTTTTTTAAATTTCCAAAAATGAATTTTCCGGTCGAAAAAAGAATAATATTGCGGAAATTTCATAAAGATTAAATCGTGGATGGTTACTATTTTTTTTATCGGTTTTTGGTTCCATTTCAAGGGCAATTCACCGGAAAGTCCATGAAAAATATCCACATTTTGGTTTTGTGCATCCAAGCCTGTTTTCATTTGGCGAGACAGATTTCCTTTTGATGTTTTTAGGAATTTCACGCCCGGAAGTTCCAAAATTTCCGCTCCTTTTTCGGTTTGTTTTTTATTGAAAAGCACGTATTCGTTTTCGGGAAAAAATCGGGCGAGCATTCGGATTAAATCCCGCGAATAATTTCCCAATCCCGAAGAATTTTGAAAAAAACGTTTGGCGTCGTAGGCTATTTTCATTGGTGTGGTGTGAGTTTCGGGATTATGATTCGTAAATTTTGACTTTTATTGCTTAAAATATTTCTTCAAAACCAACAGCGATATTAAATTTTCAACATTTCTATTGTTGAATTTTGCTCTGTATTCGCCGGCATTTCGGATAATTTCATTGGCTTCTTTCGGATATTTCAAATAATAATGAAGTTTTTCCTCAAGATTTCCATAATTTTCATCGATACAAATAAAGTGTTCATTTGGCTTTAAAGTTCCTTCCATAAACCATGTTTCCATTTTTAGAGGCGGCGTTACGGCAATGGAATTGGAAGACATAATCCATTTTAAATTTGTAGCCACATCATTTCCTTCGAGGCTTAAAATAAATTTGAATTTCAGATGTTCGGCGATAGACGTTTTCGGTTTTATCCATTTCGGATTTCCGCCATTTTTATTTATTTGACCTAAATCACAAAGAGGATTATTAAAATATTTCTCGTAAAAATTCATTCTATGTTGTTGATACACACCGCCTCTTCCAATCAATAAGTCTTTCTTGTTTTCAAATGAAATCGAATCTTCTACCGAAACAAAATGCCTCGCTTTGTCGAGATTCAATAAAATATTATTCTCATTGTTTCCGAAAATCGGTCGGCTTTTGGTAATGATCGGAATCGGGAGAATGGTATTGATGTCCCCAAAAGAATAATCAATCAAAAGATTTTTATCAAAATATCGTGCATATTCATACAAATCAAAATAATAAGATTTCGGCGTTTTTGGTTTTTTCAAATCTTTGATTTTCGTGCCGTTGCGTTCAAATTTTATCGGCGAGTCTATTTTATTGTAATAATCTACCCGAAATTCTATATCTTCCAAATCCTTTTTCGAAAGTTTTTTATACAGATCGTCTATTTTGCGGTCTAATTTTTTCGTCGGGAAATTTTTTTGCGAATATCCCTTGACGTAAAACCAAAATTTATTTTGTTTATGAACTTTCATCGGTATAAAAATACATTATAAAAAACATCGCCTAAAAATTTTTTCTGAATAACAAGGATTTTCATTGGTTCGGGTTTCGAGATTTGAGTTTACAAAGTAAGAATATTTTCAACTAAACCGCCACATTATTTTCTCTGAGCGCATCGTTCAAAGATGTTTTTTTGTCCGTAGATTCTTTTCTTTTTCCGATGATTAAAGCGCAGGGAACTTGATATTCGCCGGCAGGAAATTTTTTGGAATAACTTCCCGGAATCACCACCGATCGCGTCGGAACAAAACCTTTGATTTCAACAGGAAATTCGCCGGTAACGTCAATGATTTTTGTGGAACCCGTCAGCACAACATTGGCTCCCAAAACCGCTTCTTTTTCCACACGAACGCCTTCTACAACAATGCAACGCGAGCCGATAAAACAATCGTCTTCGATAATGACGGGTGCCGCTTGCAAAGGTTCCAAAACGCCGCCGATTCCAACGCCGCCGCTCAAATGCACATTTTTCCCTATTTGCGCGCAACTCCCGACCGTAGCCCAAGTATCAACCATAGTTCCGGAATCCACATAAGCACCGATGTTCACATAAGAAGGCATCATAATTACGCCGTTTGCCACGAAACTTCCGTGTCTCGCAATCGCGTGCGGAACCACACGAACGCCTTTTTTGGCATAATCGGTTTTTAGCGGAATTTTGTCGTGAAATTCAAACGGACCAACTTCAATCGTTTCCATTTTTTGAATCGGGAAATAAAGAACAACAGCTTTTTTTATCCATTCGTTCACTTTCCAGCCGTTTTCCGCAGGTTCGGCAACGCGCAATTCGCCTCTGTCCAAAAGCGAAATCACCTCGCGAATGGTGTTTTGATATTCGGATTCTTTTATCAATTCGCGGTTTTCCCACGCCTGCTCTATTTTTTGTTGCAGCATTTTTTGTTGAATTTTAATGTATTAAAAGTATGGCAAAATTAACAGATTTAAAATTAAGTCCTGAAAAAAATAAAACAAGGAGACTAAATATACGCTTTTTTTGCATAGCAAATAATATGAATCAATCAATTGGTTTCCCAATATTTTTTTGATTACATTTAATTTTATCTTAATTTTGTCAAAATGTTTGAGGGACTACTTTATTAAAGTATTGAGAAAAAATAATTTTCGCAGAAACAAAGTAGCAGGAATATTGGAAATTTAAAGATACTTACTTTCGATTAGGAAATCAATACAAAGCTGAAACATATACAACTTTATAAACTTAATCTGAACGAACACCTCATCCCGATAATAAACCGTTACCATAATAACAGCCCGAACTCCAAAATAGAAACTTCGGGAACACTTTTAAAAGGTTTGAACGGATGTATTATATTGGTAGAAAAAATATTGAAAAAAGTCTCGTGTCCCGCATTTTATATTTATACATTTTGCTTGCCCAAATCGTTTTATTTTTTGTGTTCGGAAAGATTTCTTTCATCATCAAACTGAACGAAGATTTTTTTGAAATTCAGAAAAAAATTCATCAACAAATTTTTGCGTGGATTCCTTTTTCTGTGGGAGATTTGGGCTACATCATTTTGGGAGTGGTATTGATTTATTTTTTAATTAAAATTTTAAAAAAGAAAACCCGAAAATCGTATTTGCCGAAACTACTTTTGCTGCTGAATATTTTATATTTCGTTTATCAAATTTCTTGGGGATTGCTCTATTTTCAAGAACCGTTAATCAGAAAATTACCGAAAGAAGAACCCGATTTGGCTGAAGTGAAATCTTTGGCTTTAAAATATTTGGAAATCTGCAAAGAAGAGCGAAAACATCTCTCCGAAGACGAAAACGGTGTTTTCAAAATCACGGATTTGGCGGCGATAAAAACCGAAATTCTGAAAAATCAACATCTTCTGCCGAAAAATATTACCCAAAAACAAGCAACAGAAATTTTATCTTTCAAGCCGAGCCTTTTTAGAAAAATAATGAGCGATACCGGAATTTTGGGCTACTACAATCCGTTTTCCGCCGAAGCGCAATACAATCCCGAACTTCCCGCTACATATTTGCCATTCACATTAGCACACGAAAGCAGCCACCAGTTGGGTTTTGCTCGCGAACAGGAAGCGAATTTCATCGGATTTCTCATCGGGAAAAATTCAGAAAATCCGGAACTGAAATACAGCACGGATTATTTTGTGCTAAAAAGTTTGCTGAGGTCTTTGGCAGAAAAACATCCCGATTTTGTAGAAAATATCTTGGAAAATTTTTCTCCGGAAATGCAAAAAGACCGCCTTTTTGAAAAAAAATTCAGCGAAGAACACGACGGTTTTTTAAATGCTTTTTTTGGGTTTACCAACAATATTTTCCTGAAAACCAATCAGCAGGAAGGCAGCATCACCTATTCTTATTTCGTGGATTTATTAGTGAGATACGAAAGGATTTGATTTAAAGATTTAAGCATTTAAAGATTTAAGCATTTAAAGATTTAGAGTCTGTTTAAATTATAAATGGAAAAACTAAAAAAGCGGGCTGAGGTTCCCGAACCGTCCCACTATAGAACAGTGGTTTATCAATAATAATCTTGCTCTCCGGAACTTTCAAATTTAAACGCTTAAAAATTAATTCCTCACAAAAGTCTCGACTTTGGATAAGATTTTCGTTTTTTTGATGCAGGGAAACAAAAAAGAATCTCGTTTTGCAACGAGATTCTAAAAACACAAATGATGAAAAAAAATTATCACTTTATTATAAGCACAAATATAATAAAGCGTTGCAAACATATCACTTTTTTATCTTTTAAACAAATTTTAAATGTTGAAATTAAATATTCATTTTAAAATCAACAAAACAAACAGATAAAAAAGAACCTAATCATTTGTTTTTCAATACTATAAAATTTAAGAACCCGTTTGAATTAAATATTCCGGAGAGGTCTTCTAATATTGGTTAAAGTGATGAAAGCATTTGCAATCTCTGTTTTCTTTCATAATCTTTGGAACATCTTCTATTATTGAGAGTCCACGAGATGGTTCTTTCCACGATCCAACGTTTTTCGTCAGATAAAAGATGCCGTTCATAATTTCTTTCAACTCCCATTTACTTTTTCTTTGCACATCAATTAATTTATTTATAACTTGCCACTCTTTGACAGAAAGGTCTGAACTATATTGTTTTAGTTGCATTCAACAAAGATAGTAACCTTTCTGCTTGTTTATTAACTGAAACAGGGTCTTAAATAATTTTGATGAAAATCCATGAAAAAAAACATACTGATAATAAGTTACGCCTATCCTCCGAACAATGTTGCCGGAGCGCAACGTCCGTATGCTTTAGCGAAATATTTGGATAAAACAAAATTTAATGTTACTGTCATTACTTGTGAAAATCCTGATTTACCCATAGCTGAAAACGAAAATTTTGACCCGAATCTTGACAAGGTAGAATTATTTTATATAAAAAGTAAAGTAGGCAGTTCAGCAACTAAATTGCGACAGCAAACCAATCAAAAGAAAAATAAAGTATCTGTTCTGTCAAAACTAAAATCAATATTGTTTAAAATAGGACAACAATTGATTTTTCCCGATAAAAGTATGTTTTGGTATCCGAATGTAAAAACGTATTTGAAACAAAACCCCGAAATCATCAAAAATACTGACATTGTTTTTTCTACATCGCCGGGAGTTACCAATCATCGCATTGCACGCTATATAAAGAAAAGAAACGAAAATATCCTATGGATTGCAGATTTTCGCGATTTTTACTGCGTAGAAAATTGGCACGATAAATCCGGAATAAAAGCACATTTGCATCAAAATTTGGAAAAATCAATCATTAAAGAAGCATCAAAACTCACTTTCGTAACCAAAACAATGCTGCTTGCCTATCAAAAATTTTATCTGCAATTTCAAAATAAAATGCACTGCGTTTACAATGGCTCCGACAAAGAAGATTTTCCTGCCGCACCGGAATATTTAAGCGATAAATTAAGTTTCTTTTATGCCGGCAGTTTTTATGGCGGATTGCGCTCGCCTTTTCCTTTAATGCAACTTTTGGATAAAGCCATTGAAGATAACCTAATGAATATCAAAAATATACAGATTCAGATTGCGGGAAATATAGATGAAGACATGAAATCGGCGATGCAAAATTATAAATCTTATCATTGCATCGAATTTTTGGGAAATCTCCCGCGAACACGCGTATTGCAATGTATGGGCAACGTTACTTTTTTGTGGCTGATTGTAGCAAACATTAAATCGCATTATCAAACCGTTCCCATAAAATTGTTTGAGTATATTGCCGCGCGCCGACCAATCATAAATTTTGCCCCGATAATATCAGAATCTTCACAAATTGTCCGAGAAATGAATTTGGGATATAATTTTGATACTGTTGATTTTAACATAGAAAAAAGTTATCCCGCGTTTAAAGATTTACTTTCAAAGTATAAAGAAGGAGCATTTAATAAACCTGTACCAAATGAAAATTTACATACTTTTACATGGGAAAACCAAATAAAATTAATGGAAAATCTTTTATAAAAAAACTGATGAATAAACAAGTATCAAAATTGGGATTGCCGCTTTTTTTTGTTTTGCCGTGGGCAGGATTTCTTGCCGCGTTGCTTGATTTAAAATCAAAAACGAGCGCGTTTGTATATATTGCCTTCTCGATGTTGTTCGGGTATTCCATTTCTTTTTCCGATACGTCCGCAGATTCTTACAGATACGCAGAAGCCTTTAAGCGTTTTGACAATACATTGGGTTACAGTGCAATCAGTTATCAGTATCAAAGCGGAGAAGCAAGAGATCCGTATAGAATGTTTTTATTTTATTTTACATCGCAGTTTTCAAATAATCCTAAAGTAATGTATCTGTTTGCCGGATTGGTTTATGGTATTTTCAGCTATTTATGCTTACGAATTTTTGTAAAGGAACAATACGGCGGAAAATGGGATATATGCGTGGTTGTTCTCACTTCCGTGTTTTTCACCTTTGTTTCAGTAGCCAATATCAACGGTTTTCGGTTTTGGACAGGTGCTGTGGTATTATTTTACGCCACTTATAATTATATAATTTTAAAGAAAACGGCTTGGATTATAGGCATCCTTATCACGCCGCTGTTTCATTACGGATTTATATTGATTATGCCCGTGCTAATATTATACAAGTTTATTCACCCGATATTATATAATTACGATGGCGTAAAACCCATACTTTTTTATATATTTATCTCGACCTTTATAATTTCTTGGGTATTGGATACCAACGTTATTAATTTAAGTTTCCTTACCGAATCGAGCGTGCTATCCGGAGAAATAGGAGATAGAATAGATTATGTGAACAGCGATAGAATTACAACTTTAGTAGAAAGCAGAAAAGAAACATCATTGTTTTTAAGCGTTCAAAAATATTTTAACTACGCAATCAAGATATATATTTTCATTGTTATTTTATTTTTAAATCAATTAATAAAAAGGATAAAAGGCGATAAAACCAAATATGCCAATCTTTTTGCTTTTATTTTGTTTTTTTATTCCGTAGCATTTATAGCCACTTCATTTCCTTCGGGAGGGCGTTTTCTAAACATAGCCCATCTGTTTTTATTTGTATTTTTGGCAAAACTTTACGCGGTTTACAAAGAGATACATTTTCAAAGGCTAATCTTGTGGGCACTTCCGGCATTTTCGTTTGCCATTGCATTTACGAATTTTCTTTTACCCTTTTTAGTTTTAACCCCCACTTTTTGGTATGGAAACGTATTTTGGCTTGCCCTCGAAGGGTTGGATTTTCATCTTTTTTAAATATTACGAATTAAAAATAAAGTATCCAATATTATGAAACATATAGTTATGTCATTATATTCTAAAATCAATCGTCTTATCTTATTGATTTTGAAAAGGAATACCACAATAGGTGAAAAACCCATAATTGATATAAAAACTAAAATCAGATGTAAGAAAGGAAAAATTAGTATTGGAAACAATGTATCATTAAGAAGTCGAAAAAAAGGTTATCACGCAGGTATGCCATTTTCTACAACTTTGTTTGTTGACAGAGAAAATGCAAAAATAGAAATCGGAGATAATTGTAGAATTAACGGAGCCTATATTCACGCCCAAAAACAGATAACCATTGGTGATAATTGTGTTATAGCAGCAGGTGTGAATATTATTGATTCCAATGGTCACGTTCTACACTCAAATAATAGAACTGTTGGGAGAGATGAACCAAAAGAAATTTTTATTGGCAACAATGTTTGGATAGGATTAAATTGCATTATTTTAAAAGGAACAAAAATTGGGAATAATAGTGTGGTTGCAGCAGGTAGTATTGTAAAAGGTGATTTTCCTGAAAATTCCTTAATACAAGGAAATCCCGCTGTATTGGTTAAAACCTTGGATATACAAAATAAAAATTCCGAATACAAATAAAACATCAGTTAAGAACAAGCATTTTTTCTACCTTTGCAAATAAGAATCTAAAAACATCATGAAAATAGCCATTCATCAAAACAAAACAGAATTCGATGCCCTAAATCTGATAAACCTAATTTTTTACTAAAGAAACTATTTATCCTACTTCACAAAAAGAAAAAATGATATTCAATCAACTGACAACCAACATCCGCAAAACAAACGACACATTGCGCTCGTTTGCAGGAAAAGCGATTAATCAATCTCTTACGGTGAGAAATTGGTTGATAGGATTTTATATTGTAGAATTTGAACAAAAAGGCGAAGACAGAGCAAAATATGGAGAGAAATTATTGCAATCTTTGGCAAAAGAGTTGAATGAGAAAAGTTTGTCATACGGAAATATAAAAATGTATAGACAATTTTTTCTAACCTATCCGCAAATTGCACAAGAAATTCCTGCATTTTTACAGAAAAACGGATTGCTTTCAATTCGCCAATCACTGATTGGCGAATTCCAAAATACAGAGAATCAGGAAGTTGAAATTCTGAAATCACTGATTGCAGAATCCGGCGATACCAATTTACCAATTAGGCAATCACCGATTGCCCAATTCAAATCCGAAGACATTTTGGTGGAACCGAAACGGCTTTTATCCGAACTTTCCTACACACATTTGGTGCAACTTTTCCCGATAAAAGACCGATTGAAACGATCGTTTTACGAAATAGAATGTATCAACGGCTGTTGGAGCGTGCGCGAACTTCAACGGCAAATCGAAACATTGTATTATGAACGTTGCGGAATGAGCCTTTCACCCGAAAAATTGATTAAACGAATACAAGACAATGCGGAAACAACCGATATTCACGACATTATAAAATCGCCTTTCACTTTTGAATTTCTCGGATTGAAGGCAAAAGATGTCGTAGAAGAATCGGATGTTGAAACGGCTTTGCTCAATCAAATTCAGGAATTTCTGCTCGAATTGGG
>JAITMJ010000028.1 GCA_031277475.1 Flavobacteriaceae bacterium | reverse complement strand
AACGGTATTTCGGGCGGACAAAAACAGCGAATCCTCATCGCCAGAGCCGTTTACAAAAATCCGCACTACATTTTTTTCGACGAAGCCACTTCCGCGCTCGATGCCGAAAACGAGAAAATCATCCACAACAATTTACAAGAATTTTTCCGCGGCAAAACCGTTCTCATCATCGCTCATCGCCTCTCGACCGTAAAAAACGCCGACCAAATCATCGTCCTAAAAAACGCCGAAATCGCCGAAAAAGGAACCCACGCCGAACTCGTATCCAAAAAAGGTGAATACTACAATTTGGTGAAAAATCAACTGGAGTTGGGGGACTGAAATTCAAAGTTCAAGGTTTAAAAATTCATCTCGTCTCTAAAGACGAAATAAAAATTCGAGGTTTGAGGGCTGTCAAAATCTTGTATATTTTTAATCTTTTCAAATCTTAAATCTTTAAATATCGCAATTTATTCCCTATTTTTGCAGGAATCAACAAGCCCAAATCATGAAATCCACTGCGAAATCCGGAAAATGGCGTCGCCGATTGTTGCGAATTTTCTTTGGATTTTTCGTGTTTGTGGCGGTTTTGTTTGTGGTCGTCAATTTGTCGGTTACCAAAAATTGGGCGGCGCAAAAAGTGATGGCGATGCTGAATAAAGACCTGAAATCGCAAATCAGTTTTGAAAAAATCGAAATCAATTATTTCGGAAATGTGATCATTCATAATGTTTCGGCAAAAGATTATAAAAATTATAACTTTCTGAAAATCAAAGAAGTGAAAGCAAATTCCAATTGGTTTTCTTTGATTAAAAATTCTCGAAACATAGAATTTCAATCGCTGGCGTTGAAAGAATTGGATTTAAAAGTCATCACTTATAAAAACGATAGCATCTCAAATTTTATCCGTTTTATTGATTTGTTCGACAGCGGAAAACCATCCACGCACAAAACGCCGTTCGAGTTGAAATCCGGAATTTGGATAGAAAATTCGCGGGTTTCCATCGTCAATCAAAATCTCGAAGGTGATGCCGGAAAATGGTTGGATGCCAAAAATTTCAATTTGCAAGTTCCGGAACTCAAAATAAAAGGTGCGGACATCAATGCGAAAATCAAGAATTTTTCTTTCGTTACCACACGTTGGGGAAAATCTCATTTCGTGAAAACATTTTCTGCGGAAATGGCACTCAACAAAAAAGGACTTTTTCTTAACGATTTGATTTTCAATTCGGAAGGACATACATTTCTCGACGGAAACATCGCGTTCAATCTCAATAACGGTTCGTGGGCGCATTTCGGCGACAAAGTGAAAATCGAGATGAAACTGAAAAAAGGCAGCGAATTTAGCGGCTACGATTTGAGCTATTTCGTTACGGATTGGGACAACTACAAACCGTTTCAAATTTCCGGAAATTTCAACGGAACGCTGAACAATTTTAGTTTAAACAATTTTTTAATCCACAATTCGGATGTGAATATTTTTACCCAAAATATGACGATAAACGGTCTGCTCGCCGGAAATTTCGATATACAAACCAACCGAATTTCCACCGATTTCACTTACCAAAATTTAAAGGAAATGCTGCCGACTTTCATCGCCTCAAAATTGAAAAATTTTGCTGACGATTTCGGAAGGTTGAAATACGACGGCTCCGCGAAAATCACGCAAAATCAGGTTTACATCCAAAACGGAACTTTGATTTCGGGAATCGGGCAAGTGAAAATCAATCGGTTTTCTTTGGACGATTACAGTTCGCAATCTCCACGTTATCAAGGCGTTGCAGAAGTTAATAACCTAAATATTTCGGCGATTACCAAAACTAAACAAATCGGTTTGCTTTCCGGAAAATTTGAAATCAGCGGTCGAGGTTTTGATTTAAACACGATGAATTTGGGGACAAAATTTAATATTTACAGCATTGACGTTCTCGGAAAAACCATTAACAATATTTATGCAGACGGCGATTTGAGCGCAAAAACTTACAACGGACTCATCACCGTAAACGATTCTGAGGCGAAAGCAACGATAAACGGATTGATAGATTTTCGAACTTCGAGAATTTCGGCGGATGTGAAAGCGGATGTTAATTATTTGAATATCAGTTATTTCACCAATCAAAAAGAAAAACAAACGTTCAGCGGAAAAGTGGAAGGAAAAATGGCAATGTCCGATTTGAACGATATGGATTTGGATGTGGAACTGAACAACGCCGTATTCACAAATGCTTCCAAAAAATACGAAATTCCGGACGGAAAACTCAAGGCTTTCATTGAGGACGAAAACCGAATTATTTCTGTGGATATGCCGGAAACGGTGGTCGGAAAAATTTCCGGAAAATTCAATTTGGCGGATTTGGCGGGAATGTTCGAGAGCGGATTGAGCAAAATATTAATTGATAAAAAACCGAAAAACACTTATCCGAATCAAAATTTCACTTTCGATTTTAAAGCAGAACAGCCGCTCGTGAATTTATTTTTGCCGGATTTAAAACTCGAAAACGGACTTTCTTTAAACGGTTCATATTCAGGAGATTCCAATCAATTCGTGATGAATGCAAAAGCGGAAAAATTGTATTATTTGATGACGAAAGAAAAGGACATTTCTGCCGCCGATAAAATTTTGGCAGACGCAAACCCCGATTACCAAATGGATGCAGACGATTTGAGAACGCAAGACAGCATAAAAGTGGATAATATTAATCTTAAAATAAACACCGCAAATTGGGACGAATATATTTTCGCACAAATAGAAAGAGTGGAATACAACAAAAATATTCTGAAAAATTTCACGATAAAAGGAAACAACGAAAACGATGAAATTCTGCATTTTTCCACGAATTTTATGTACGGTTCGCCCGAGGATGAAACCTCCGAAAAACTGAAAAATTATGCCTTGAAATTCAGCCAAAGTGTAGATGAAAACAACGATTATTTGATAAAATTGGATCAATCCGACATAGAATTGAACGGCGTTTTGTGGAGTATAGATTCCGATTCGGACAAATACAAACGCTCCATCATTTATCGCAGAGAAAGCGGTGAATTTTTGGCTCAAAACCTCAGAATTTCCTCCGATAAAAGTTGGATTCTCATCAGAAATGCGGTGTTCAAATCGGGAAAAGATTTTGATGTGGATTTGATGATCAGAAATCTCGACCTCACAAAAATTCTCGGAAAAAACGGCGAAAATGCACCGGATTTGCAAGGCGTAACCAACGGAAACATTAAAATAAAAATGAACGCAGATTTTCTGGAACCGATTGTAGATCTGAAAGTTACGGAAATTAAAATGAACGGAAAATCTATGGGCGACATCAGCATCAATGCAAAAAACAGCCTTTCGCCGAATATTTTTGATGTGGACATCAGCGTGGCAAATGCAGCGATTTTCGAGAAAAAAGTTTTGAGCATCACCGGAAATATCGACAACAATACGGAAACGCCGACTATGGATTTGCGAGCGAATTTTGACGATTTCGATTTGTCTTTTGCCAATGAATTTGTGAAAGGAATTTTCAGCAACCTTCGAGGAAAAGCCGCCGGCGAACTGCAAATTTCCGGACCGCTGAACAATATAGATTACAGCGGCGACATCGCTTTGAAAAATTTCGGAATGAAACTGAATTTCACCGGTGTGGACTACGTTTTCGAGGACAGCAACATCAATATTATGAAAGGTTTGGCAGTGCTGAACAACATCGGAATTAAAGACGAACGCCCCAATTCCAAAGGAAGTATTTCGGGAATTATCCGTTTTGAAACGCTTTCCACAATGGGCGTAGAATTGGAATTGAACGCGGAAAATTTAATCGTTCTCAACAACAAACAGATAGATTCCGATTTGTTTTGGGGAACAGTTTACGGAAAAGGTGCGCTGCATATTTACGGTCCGGTTTCCGGTTTGAACCTATCCACCGATCCTCAAAATCCGTTTCAGGCATTGGAAAATTCGGTGTTTACGTTCAACAGCAATTCCACTTCCGGCGTGGATGAATTTAAAATGTTAAGATTTCTGAAAAGAGATGATTCCGGCGAAATCACTTTAGATAAAAAGAAAAACGGCGGCGCAAATATGGATGTCAATTTTATGGTGAATGTGGATAAAGGAACTTTGGTAAACGTTTTGGTAGGCGATGATATCGGTAATATTTCCGTGCGCGGGACCGCGAGACGATTGGTTTTCAATATGAGCCGAACCGGAAATATTTCGATGATTGGAAAATATACGGTAGAAAACGGATTGTATGTTTCCACAAAGATTTTAAATAAAGAATTTCAAATTTCCAAAGGCAGCAACATCGAATGGAGCGGCGATGCGATGTCGCCGGAACTCAATATCAATGCGGTTTATCCGAATGTGGTAAACAACGCCGGACAATATTTGGGAATGAATAATCTGCCGCCGATTCGTGTACTTTTGACGGCGAACATCACACAAAAACTCACCAATCCGAATATTGAATTGGGAATTTCGCCGCAAGATGTTTCTAACCAAATTCGCGAAGCACTCGAAAAAAATCTGAATAAATCCGATGATGAAAGACTGACTCAGTTCGGTTCGGTTTTGGTGCTGAATATTTTTAATGTGGATAATTCTGCTTTTAACGCAGGCAACCTTCAAAATATGGGAATAAGTTCCGGTGCGAATATGGCTTTAAAACAACTCGGCTCGGTTTTCAATACCATAAGCAAAAGTGTTAATTTTGATTTTGATTGGGTGGGCGGAGACGATGCTACCAAAACGGGAAGCCGCGCCAACGCCAAACTTAATTTTATCCTTTCACAAAGAGTTACCATAAAAACCGGAGCGGGAATTCCTGTTGAAAAATCTGAAAATGCAGACCAAAATTACATTTCAATGGAAGGTTCGATAGAATATGATTGGTCGAGACGGATTGACGGCAGCCGACTTGTTCGTTTCTACACCAAACCGAGCAATATCGGAATGATTTCCGGAAATACGGCGATGTCCGGCGGTTCTGCAAACCAAAGTTTTGGTTTTGGAGGTGTGTACAACCGAAGTTTTAATACATTAATCCGCAGACGAAGACCACAAACTCCGGATTCTCTGCAAACACGAGCGGTGAAGGATTCTGTGATAGACGCGAAAGCCGAGACACGATAGGCTAAACGCATTAAAAAAAGCACTAATCTCACTTTTTTTAACGCAAAGATTTCTATTTTTTTTTATCCTGATTTTCGAAAACGCAAAGGCATTTTTAGCAAAGGCTTGTGTTCTCTTAATGCGTTTTTCCCGTTGCAGAATGAAATGACTTTGCGTTTAAAATATTTTCAAACCTTTTTAAAAAATTCTTTGCGTTGAAATTATGCTTAAATATTTAGCAACTACCAAACGTATTTAATTTATTTGTTATTAACATTTAAAATTTTAATGCGTTTGACCTTCGAGACACGAGAATCAAAGTAAGATGATGCTGTAATTTTTGAATTACGATTAAAAATTAACCGTCGACAACCAAACTCTATTTTTAATCTAAAATTTTTCTTACTGAAAATCAATTAGTTAAAACATACTTTAAAAAATTATACTACTTTGTATTGCACAATACTAATTTTTATTTATATCTTTGCGATGTAATAATGTAACAATGTATCAGTGTAACAATGTAACAATTATTGAAAACTTTAAACCTCGAACCTCGTAACTCGTAACTCGTAACTCGTAACTCGTATGAACACAGAAAACACGAAAGCGCAAATGCGTAAAGGGATTTTAGAATTTTGCATTTTGGGTTTGATCTCTCGGCAGGAAATGTATGTTTCCGACCTGATTGAAGAACTCAAAAAAGGAAAATTAGACGTGGTAGAAGGAACCCTTTATCCTCTGCTCACAAGATTGAAAAACGGCGAATTTCTTGCCTACAGATGGGAAGAATCCACAGGCGGACCGCCGAGAAAGTATTACAGAATCACCGAAAAAGGAAAAATTTTCCTCACAGAACTGCAAAATACTTGGACTGAACTCACCAATTCTGTGAACAAAATCACACAAAACATTAATCCAAATCTTTAAAAAACTAAAAAAATGAATAAAACACTTTCAATAGCGCTCGCGGGTTTTTCGTTCATCATCGAAGAACACGCCTACATCAAACTCAGCGATTATCTCGCTGCGCTGCGAAATTCTTTGGATGCAGACGAAGCAGACGAAGTGATGCACGACATCGAAATCCGAATGGTAGAAATTTTCAGAGATTCCCTCGGAAAACGCGAAGTGATAAACAATGAAGACGTGGAAAAAGTAATCGCCCAACTCGGAACACCCGAAGACATCGAAGAACAGGAAGAAACCTACTATTCCGAACCCAACTCGAAAAAGGGAAAAAACAAAACCTCCTCCGAGAATTTCAACGGAAAAAAACAACTTTTCCGCGATCCGGAAAATGCAAAAATCGCCGGCGTTTGCTCCGGTTTGGCGCATTATGTTGGGATGGATGTCGCTTGGATGAGGATTATTTGGGTAGTTTTGCTGATTTTCGGAATCATTCCGCATTTTTCCGGCGGGATTCTCATCCTCATTTACATCATTCTTTGGGCGATTTTGCCGGTAGCACAAAGCACTTCCGATTTTCTGAAAATGAAAGGAAAGCCCGTAAATTTTGACACCATCAAAGAAGAATCCGGAAAAATTGCACAGTTTGCCAACGAATCTGCAAAAAAAGTAGGAGAATTTGCCAACGAATCCGCCAAAAAAGCAGGAGAATTTTACGACGAAAATAAACCTTACATCAACCGAGCCGGAGGCGAAATCTGGAACG
>JAITMJ010000025.1 GCA_031277475.1 Flavobacteriaceae bacterium | reverse complement strand
AACGGTATTTCGGGCGGACAAAAACAGCGAATCCTCATCGCCAGAGCCGTTTACAAAAATCCGCACTACATTTTTTTCGACGAAGCCACTTCCGCGCTCGATGCCGAAAACGAGAAAATTATCCACAACAATTTGCAGGAATTTTTCCGAGGCAAAACCGTTCTCATCATCGCTCACCGCCTCTCGACCGTAAAAAACGCCGACCAAATCATCGTCCTAAAAAACGCCGAAATCGCCGAAAAAGGAACCCACGCCGAACTCGTTTCCAAAAAAGGTGAATACTACAATTTGGTGAAAAATCAACTGGAGTTGGGGGATTGAAATTCAAGGTTTAAAAATTTAAACGCTTCGACAGGCTCAGTGTGACAAAATGTGTCAGATTGAGCAGTAACCACACGAAAGGATTTGCGCGGGAGTGTTCGTTGCACAACTATAAAAGAACCTGAAACAGTTTGATTTGGCGATTGGTTTTTTGCTGCCGACTTTTGGATAATTATCCAAAACCTTCAATTCCATATTATTTGCTTGTTCAACTCCTTTCAGAGGCGACTATCAAGATTTGACCTCTACGGGGTCGCCCTCTCTTTAGTCTCTTTTTCCATTCGCTTCTTTTTCGCTTTTTAGGGACTTTAGACTTTTGATTTCCCCAATTTTTTTTTGAGCAATAGCAGTAGAAATGTCAAATAAAAACTCTACTTTTGGACGCGTCTAATGTAGAGGAAAATGCAGCACCTCAAACCTCAAATCAAAATGGGAAAAATAAAAAGAGTAAAAGGACAGATTTCATCCCCGAAACCGGATGAAAACGACAGGGAAATTCAAAGTCATTTTCAAGAAAAAACTTGGGACGAAACCGTAACCAAAGACAGTTGGATGATTTTCAGAATTATGGCAGAATTTGTGGACGGCTACGAAAAATTGGCTAAAATCGGTCCGTGCGTTTCTATTTTCGGCTCGGCGAGATTGAAACCAACCGACAAATATTACAAAATGGCAATTGAAATTGCCGATAAAATCACGAAACTCGGTTTTGGAATCATCACCGGCGGCGGTCCCGGAATTATGGAAGCAGGAAACAAAGGTGCAAAACTTGGCGGCGGAAAATCCATCGGTTTGAACATCGAACTCCCTTACGAACAGCGATTTAATTCGTATATCGATAAGGATTATTCTATGGATTTCAATTATTTTTTCGTGCGAAAAGTGATGCTCGTGAAATATTCTCAAGGTTTCGTAGTGATGCCGGGCGGTTTCGGAACTTTGGATGAACTTAGCGAAGCCATTACCTTAATTCAAACCAATAAAATTGCAAAATTTCCGATAATATTAGTCGGTTCCGAATTTTGGAACGGACTTTTGGACTGGTTCAAAAATACGTTGCTAAAAAAAGGATTGATTGCCGAAGAAAATCTGAATCTTTACAGAGTGGTCGATACTGCCGACGAAGCGGTGGCTCACATCAAGGCTTTTTACGACAAATACAGCGTGAATGTGAATTTTTAAACCAGTCAAATCCATTAAAATTTCATGAAATAAAAAATCTCGAACACCAAACATTTCGGTAGGATTAGTATGCTTTCCAAATCCTGAAATTTTTAGAATTTCGTAATTTGAAATTCGTAATTTTGCATGGCTCATAATTAATATGGAAGGAATAGTCATTTTAGATTTCGGATCGCAATATAATCAACTGATTGCGAGGAGAATAAGAGATTTTGGCGTGTATTCGGAAGTCTTGTCTTTCGATACGCCGATTTCGGAAATTTTAGAAAAAAAACCTGTCGGAATCATACTTTCCGGCGGACCAAACTCGGTGAACTCCGAAAATGCGTTTTTATTAGACAAAAAAATATTCGATGCCGGAATTCCGATTTTGGGAATTTGCTACGGAATGCAACTCATCACGCATCTTTTGGGCGGAACCGTGAAAAAAGGCAAAAAAGGCGAATACGGAAAATCCTATTTTGAAGTTTTGCGTTCTAATCCCGTGCTGTCCGGAATTTCAAGAAAATCTACCGTTTGGATGAGCCATTTCGACGAAGTGGAAAACGTTCCGGAAGGTTTTCAAATTTCGGGGAAATCCGGCGTGGTTGCGGCAATGGCAAACGAATCTAAAAATATTTTTGCCGTTCAGTTTCATCCCGAAGTTTCGCATACGGAAGAAGGAAACCGAATGTTGGAAAATTTTGTTTTTGAAGTTTGCAAAGCCGAAAGAAATTGGAAACTAACGAATTACATCGAAAAAACCATTTCCGAAATCCGTGAAAAAGTAGGAAAAAGCAAAGTGATTTTAGGACTTTCCGGCGGCGTGGATTCTTCCGTAGCGGCGGTTTTAATTCATAAAGCCATTGGAAATCAACTGAATTGTATTTATGTGGACACCGGACTTTTGCGCAAAAACGAAGGCAAAAAAGTGATGGAAAACTACGGCAAACATTTTCAAATCAACGTAAAAATGGTGGATGCTTCCGAGCGTTTTCTCTCCAAATTAAAAGGAATTTCAGACCCCGAAACCAAACGCAAAATCATCGGAAATATGTTTATCGAAGTTTTCGACGAAGAATCCAAAAAATTTGATGATGCCGAATTTTTGGCTCAAGGCACGATTTATCCCGATGTTATCGAATCTCAATCCGTAAAAGGTCCGTCTGCCGTTATCAAATCTCATCACAATGTCGGCGGACTTCCGAAAAATATGAAACTCAAACTTTTGGAGCCGCTTCGCGAACTTTTTAAAGATGAAGTGCGAAAAGCCGGCGAAGAACTCGGAATTTCTCATCATTTGGTTTATCGGCATCCGTTTCCGGGTCCGGGTTTAGGAATCCGAATTTTGGGCGAAGTGGACGCAGAAAAAGTGAAAATTTTGCAAGAAGCAGACGATATTTTTATCGAAGAACTCTACAAAAACAATCTTTACGACAAAGTTTCTCAGGCGTTTGTGGTTTTGCTTCCCGTGAAATCCGTAGGCGTGATGGGCGATGAACGAACCTACGAATACACCGCCGCCATTCGCAGTGCAAATACGGTGGATTTTATGACGGCAACTTGGAGCCGACTTCCGTACGATTTTTTAGAAACCGTTTCCAACAGAATTATCAATGAAGTTCGCGGCATCAATCGCGTGGTTTACGATATTTCCAACAAACCGCCGGCAACGATTGAGTGGGAATAATCCGGCGATTGACTGACGGTTTTTGGCGATTGACTTTTTGGCTAAAGCCGGATTCAGTAAGGGAAAACGGACTAAAGCCCGCCACTAATCACCAACCACTAAATAAATTATCTTTTTAAAATCAAGTTAAAAATTAGTGTAACAAAAAACCAAACCGAAAAACTAATTCTGTTTAAAATTTATTTAAAAATGAAAAAACTATTTACAACTCTCACAATTATTGCATTTTTTGCACTGAACGCACAAACCACAGCCAACCGATTTTTCTATGAACTCACATTCAAACCGAAAAAAGATTCGGCGAGATTGGATAAAGTGATGACGGTTTTGGACGTTGTGGACGGAAAGTCGATTTTCAGAGATTACACAATGATTGCGCAGGATTCTTTGTTGAAAGCCAAAATCGAAATGATGCAAAAATCCGGAACTTTTCAAGATTTATCCAAGGAGATGAAAATGCCGAAATTTGGATATAAAATCACAAAAAAATATCCCGAAATGGAAGTTCAATATTCTGAAACAATGGCGAACGGAATGTCACCGATTCAGTTAGCCTACAATGAAACACCACAATTTGAATGGAAACTTTTTCCCAAAAAAATGAAAATAGGGGAATACAACGCACAAAAAGCAACCACTACTTTCGGCGGAAGAACTTGGACGGCTTGGTTTTGCAACGATATTCCGTTTCCCGACGGACCGTATAAATTTTCCGGTTTGCCGGGGTTAATCGTAAAAGTGGAAGATGAGGACAAAAATTATTCGTGGGAACTTCAAGGAAACAAAAAAGTGAATGATTTTGACGAGAAAACCCAAATGGAAAAAATAATGCCCGGAGGTGCGGGAAGTATAGTTGAAGTGAGCCGCGAGAAATTTGAAAAATCTTTTGACGATTATAAAAAAGACCCGTTTTCTTCCTTTCGTTCGCAAATGACACCCGAAATAATGGAACGAAAAATGCAGGGTTCCGACAAAACCATCGGGGAAATGATAAAAGATCAGGAAAAAAGAACAAAAGATTTTTATAACGCCAACGACAATCCCATCGAAATTCCGCAGGAAAAAGAAAAAAAGAAATAGAGCGGCGATTGGCTTTTTGCTTTTTGCGGTTGGCTTCTTGCGTGTCAGGGCTGAGCACAAACGCAAGTTTACGAACGTAGTTCATAGAAGCCTTGAACTTTGTCCAGAATTAAATTCAGGATTGAACTTTGAATTTACAAAAACACAGGCAATAAAAAATTTGAAAAAGAAAATAATTAATCCTATATTTACCTCATCTAATTTAAAAACAAAATCTTATGAAAAGTATTTCAACCCTTGTTCTACTGATGTTTTTCAGTATAGCCTGCAGCCAATCGAAACAAACCAAAACTATGCAAAATTCGGATTACAAAATTTTTGTTCTGAATGAACTCAGCCGCGAAGGAAACACGGATATTTTAGTGAATCCCGATCCTGAAGTCTTAAAAAAATATGCTCCCACAGGAACTTTTCCAATGGCAATCAACGCTTTTTTAGTGCAAAAAGACAATGAAAATATCTTGTTTGATACCGGTCTGGGGCAAAAACTTGTGGAAAATCTCGCTGCACATAATATTTCGCCGGAACAAATCAGCAAAATTTTCATCACACACGGACACGGCGACCACATCGGCGGATTGCTGAAAGACGGAAAACCGATTTTTCCAAACGCGAAATTATACATCAACCGCGTGGAATATGATTATTGGATGAAAGAAAAAAACGAACCCTTTACGCAAGTTGCCGAAACCTATAAAAACAACATACAACTTTTTGATATTGAAAAAGATACGTTTGATTTGATGCCGGATATTCAAGCGATTGCCGCGTACGGACACACGCCCGGACACACGATGTATTTAATCGGAAAAGAGAAAAATCAAACGCTGGTTTGGGGCGATTTGACGCACGCAATGCTTGTCCAAATGCCGCATCCGGAAATTTCCATGACTTACGACGTGAATCCCGAACAAGCCGCGAAAACCCGTGAAAGCGTTCTGAAACTCGTTGCCGAAAAAGAGTTTAAAATTGCGGGAATGCACGTTCCGCTACCCGGAATGGGAATCATAATTAAAAGTAAAACAGAGGGTTACGAGTTTTCGCCGGCGAGATGAATAAAATATCAATGGTCTGATGTTTAATTTTTATGACGAGATGATTTGAATTTAAAATGAAATTCATTAAAAAGAATCTGCTGAACATTATATTAATCGCTGTTTTGGCGGCGATTATTTTCATTCCCGGATTAAGGCTGAAAATCCGAGATTCATTTTTTCCAATTGCTGAAATTGAAAATGCCGTAAAGATTTCCGATGCGGATTTTGATTTGGATTTAAAAGGCATCAATGTTCCAAACACGAATCTTAAAACCTTGAGAAACAATAAATTAATTTTTCTAAATTTCTGGGGAACTTGGTGTCCGCCTTGCCGCGAAGAATGGCCGACCATTCAAAAATTGTATGAATCTCAAAACACAAAAGTAGATTTCGTACTTGTGGCAATGCAAGATGAAGAACAGGATGTCCGCGAATTTTTGAAAAAAAACAATTATACCGTTCCCGTTTACATCGCCGAAAGTCCACTTTCCGATAAAATTTTGCCGAAAATTTTCCCGACTACTTTCCTCTTAGACAAAACCGGCAGAATCCTTTTAAAAGAAGACGGCTCGAAAGATTGGAATTCCAAATCCGTCCACGAGTTTATCAATGCTTTTGTGAAAGAATCCATAAAATAAAGTAAAAGTATTTTGTGGTGTTGCTGTTTTGCACCACTTCTTTCGGCAAGTTCAGGAAATTGTAGACAATGTTTAATGTAAAAAACAGAGGCTGCTCTTTTGAGACAGCCTCTGTTTTTTACATTTCGGAAATCAGATGCTTCGAAGAGTTTGATATAGTAACACGAAACCCAAAACACGCACCTTGAAATCTAATTTTTAATAATTTTTTGCGATACAGATTGTCCGTTCACATTTCCTTCTACCACATATATTCCCGTGCGAAGCGAAGAAACATCCAGACTTTCATTCTCGGAAATGCGTGCGGTTTTTACCAATTGTCCGGCGGCATTGTAGATTTTTACATCTGCTTTGGTTCCAAAAACGATTTCATTTTTTACCAAAGTGTTTTTCACAAGAACAATTTTTGACGCATTTGCTGTGGAAATACCGAGAGTTTCAGAGTTAGAATTAGTTGGTGTGGGAGTTCCTGCCGTAAAGTCTGTTGCATTATCATTTGTATCAATTCCATTAGTTCTGGATGTAGACGTAGTATTCGATGGAGCAGGAGCAGGTCCGGTGCCTTCATACATATTAGTGGTTGTTCCAAACCCGACAAAATCAATTACATTGGAATCGATAGCACTTGTAACATCAGAGTTATCGGTAGTTAAAGCAATTTTTCCTGCAGTAGCAGAAATATTAACAGGAATTGTAAAATCCGGATTTGGAAGATTTTGAGTACCTCCGGATCCGTCAGCCGCTTTAATTAAATAATATCCTCCTGCCGGAATGATGATTGTTGAAGGTAAAGCAAATTTACTGCCTAATGCGCCGGTACTTGTATCAGTGCCATATTGAATGTATGCGTCTGTCAATGTTTTCGCGGTATTGCCGGCGTTATATAGTTCAATAAAATCGCTTTTCAAAGTGGCTCCGGAATTTCCGCCACCGCCGTAAATTTCGTTAATAACTATTCCTTGATTGTTTGTCGGCGTTGCAACGGTAAATGTAATATCACTGCTCTCACAACCCTCTGCCTCTTCGCTGCCGTTAATTGGTATTATGCTTGCGGAGTAAATTCCTGCAGCCAATGGTTCTACATGCGTTGTTCCTACCACGGTATTATTATAAATATCATTCCCGCCGGAAGTAATTTTTAATTTGTAACCCGTTGCTCCCGTTACTGCATTCCAAGAAAAGGTAACGTTTCCGGCAGGTACTTCATCGTTGTTTGTCGGGCTGATAAAAGTGGTGCAATCAGGAGTTGCTATAGCAGTAGCCGTACCATTAATTATCAAATTATCAATACTAAAAGAGCCGATGGCATCTTCCGCATTAAATGCATAAAAACGAAAAGTAACGGCAGAAGTTAAACCTGTAAAATCCGTTCCTCCCAATGTAATCCTGCTTCCGTCTTGAGCGCTGCCTGCTACCGCCGGTGCATCCGTAACTTGGAAAATATTGGTAGGAACTACCGAAAGGTTTGGATTAGCAGGATTAATACTTGCACTGATATTTGCAGTATAGCCGTCAATGCTTGATCTTACCGCATACTGGCGTATTCCTGTTGCGGAACGCAGCATAGTAAAAGTAATAGAATTCAAATCTACCGTATAACCCGTTACCGGAGTGATGGTAACTTCATAATAATCACCCGTGTCTAAACCACCTGTAAAAGTGTTTGAACCGTTTGTTGCTCCTAAAGTCCAGTTTGTAAAACTGAATCGTCCACTGGCATTAGAATTCGCTGAAACGCCTATCGCGGAAAAAGAACCGAACGTTACACCTGTTGCAGTAGGTGGAGGCGTAGGATCTGTGGTTCCGGAAGTGGGACTCGTGTTGCTGAAAGCATACATAACCGTAAATGTTTGTGCAAAATTCATTACATAAACAATAATTCCTAAAATTGTTAAAATTTTTTTCATTTCTTTTAATTAAATTAAAATTATTCTGCAAACATAAAAAAAATATTATTAAATTTCAAAATTATATAGGGTTAAATTTTTATCAATTTATCTGCGGTTTCGGATATCGCCTTTGGATAGTGGATTCTCACAAATTAAAAATAATAAAATTTTAACTATTTATTATGAAAATAATTAAATATATTTAATTAACATGAAATATATAAGTATACTTTTTAGAAAATATGAGCGAAAATATAAAATTTTACATTAAAAAAAGGATGCTGAATTTATATTTTTTTTAATGCCGTTGGACGAGATACTCTTACAGCAATTCAAAATTTATCTCGCTTTAAAAACGAGATAATACTTTCCGGAAAGTTCAGGGGGACAAATAGAAACTTTAACGCTTCGACTTCGCTCAGCGTAACACAAAACACAAACTTCGAAATCTCTACAAAATCTTCTGAATTACAATGTTTTTAATGCCTCTTTCTTCCAAATCTTTCTTGGATTTCACAGCATCTTCCAGCGTTTTGAACTGTCCAAAAGTATAATAGAATTTGCCGCCGGATTTTTCGCGTTTCACGTCTTTTTCCTTTAAAGCAGAAAAAATCGGGGATTTGCTGCTCAATTTGTCTTTGGTTACAGCTAATTCCAGCGTGTAATATCCGTCTGCCAACGCTTGGTTCGGAACAAAACCAATGGCTACGGCATTTTTAAATCCGGCATCTTTTGCGGTTTTCAAATTGGAATCTCGGATGGAAGCCATATTTGTGGTGGCGAAATAGTATTTATATTGTCCGTTTTCTTTGATGGTCAGGATGTAATTTAGTCCTTTCAAAGCGGGATCGCCGTCGTTGTATTTTGCGGGCGTACTCATCAATAAAATTCGGAAATCGTTGGAAAGCGGCTGTTCTACAGGTTTTGGTTCTTCCTTTTTTTCATCGTTTTTATCGGCGTTTCTATCCATCGCTTTTTTATAACTGATGATTGCGTTGTAAATACTTTCGGCAATTTCGTTTTGACCTTTTTCGGAAATCAAATATTCCGCTTCGTCGTGATTGCTCACAAATCCGGTTTCTATCAAGACAGACGGCATTGCATTAAGGCGAAGGACATGAAGATTGTCCTGTTTTACACCACGCGAAATTCGCTTATCTTTTTTCACAAAATTTTCTTCCACCAAACTTCCCAGCAATAGGCTACTTTCCAAATATTTGCTTTGCTGAATTTTGAGGGCGATTAAAGATTCCGGAGATTTCGGATCATAGGAACCAAAGAATTCTTTATCTTCTTCGTTCAAATAAATCACATCATTTTCGGCTTTGGCAACTTCGAGATTCACATTGTTTTGCGCAGGACCCATCACGAAAGTTTCGGTTCCGGGAGGCGATGTTGCTTGTCTACCGGCATTGCAATGAACGGAAATAAATAAATCCGCTTTGTTTTTGTTCGAGGTTTGGGTTCTGAATGTCAAAGTCAGTGTTTCGTCGAGTTTTCTGGTATAAATTACTTTAAAATCTTTATTTTTTTCCAGCAAACGTCCAAGTTTCAAAACTACGGGAAGTGTGATATTTTTTTCCACAACATGTCCCAAATCACTATAAGTTCTATTGGCTCCGATATCAGTCCCACCGTGTCCCGCATCCAGAACAATTGTGAATTTTTTTTGTGCATTCGCAAACGCAAACAATGACAATGCTAAAAATATGAGATATTTTTTAAAGTGAATCATTTTTCAAAAATAAAAATAAATTTTATATCGGTGAGTGATTTTGAACAATCATCAACACGAAATCGGAGAGTTTCATCAAACTTTAAGAGAGGGTTTAAATTTTAAACAAATTTAGAATGAGAAAGAGCCAGGCTAAACGCATTAAAAAATATTAATCTGCTGTCTTTTTTTAACGCAAAGATTTCTATTTTTTCCGGATTTTTCGAAAACGCAAAGGCATTTTATTTAGCGAAGGCTCGCGTTCTTTTAATACGTTTTTCCGATTGCTGAGTAAAACGCCTTTGCGTTTAAAACATTTTTCAGTCCTGAACATGATTCAGGATTAAAAACTCTTTGCGTTAAAATTATACTTAAATATTTTGCAATTATTAAATACATTTAATTTATTTATTAAAAATATTTGAATATTTTAATACGTTTAGACTGAGAAAGAGCAGGCATTGCATTTCAGAGTCCAAAAAATGATTAAATTTGCAAACTATGGCACAAATCCTTGCGATAGACTACGGAAAAGCGAGAACGGGAATTGCCGCAACCGACGATATGCAAATTGTGGCGAGTGCTTTGGAAACGGTAGAAACCAAAAATCTGAACGCTTTTCTGAAAAAATATTTTTCCGAGAATGTTGTGGAAACTGTTGTGATAGGTTTGCCCACAGATTTGAAAGGAAATTTGTCTGAAATTGAAACCGATATTTTGAAATTTATTGAAAACTTTTCAAGAGAATTTCCCGAAATTGCGGTGGAAAGAATGGACGAAAGATTTACTTCCAAAATGGCATCATATTTCATCAGCCAAAGCGGAAAAAACAGAAAACACAGACAAGAAAAAAGTTTGATAGACAAGGTGAGTGCCACAATTATTTTACAAAACTATTTGGAATACAAACAAAAATGATATTGCCGATTCGTGCTTTTGGAGAGCCTGTTCTCAGAAAAAAATGTCCGGAAATTGATAAAAATTATCCCGACCTGAAAAACATTATAAACAATATGTTTGAAACCATGCAAAATGCAAACGGCGTTGGTTTGGCGGCTCCGCAAATCGGGTTGAGTATTCGGCTTTTTGTGGTGAATGTTTCGGCGTTTGCGGAAGATGAAGATTATAAAGATATTGCCGACGAATTGAAAAATTTTAAAAAAGTTTTCATTAATGCAAAAATCATAAAAACCGGCGGCGAAGAAGTGAAATTCAATGAAGGTTGCCTTTCCATCCCCGAAATTCGGGAAGATGTGAAACGAAAAGAAGAGGTAACGATAGAATATTACGATGAAAATTTCGTAAAAAAAACGGATACTTTTTCAGATGTTCGGGCGCGCGTGATTCAGCATGAATACGATCATATCGAGGGAATTTTATTTATCGACCGATTGAGTACATTAAAGAAAAAATTATTAAAAGGAAAACTCAACAGAATTTCCGCCGGAGACGTGGATGTGAAATACAAAATGAAATTTCCGAAATAGAGTCCTCCTGTCCTCCAAAGGGGAAAATATCTGAACTATAATTTGTATGATTGATGTGATTTTATAGAGGCTTAACTAAATTCAGGATAATTTAATTGTTGCCAAAGTTTAAGCTTACATCAACAGAACAAGGCAAACGCCCTGTGAAAAAAAGCGGAATATTTGGCGAACTTCCCCAATGGGGCGTAATCAATTGGGAAGTTTAGAATCTGTTTAAATTTTTCGACAGAAGAAAATTAAAAAAAAGCGGGCTAAGGTTCCCCCTATCCCTCTTCAGAACAATGGTTTTTCAATATTACAATCTTGTCATCTTTTTCAGGATTTTTCTTGTAGGTGTTTTGTGAATTATGGTTTTGTCATACGGAATGTTCAAATTTAAACAAACTCTGAAAGACAAGAACATAAAAGACCATTTATAGCCGCTGTCACGCTGAGCGAAGTCGAAGTGTCACAACAATTCTTTCTGTTTTTTCAAAGTTTACAAATTGCGTGTGAACTAAATCATATAAATCTTATATTCCATTAGTAAAGTTATATGCCGATATAATAAAAAAGTTCAAGAGAAAAATATTTTTCTCTTGAACTTGGGAGGTAAAAGTTTATCTTTAAGGGTGTAAAAATCTAAGAGA
>JAITMJ010000019.1 GCA_031277475.1 Flavobacteriaceae bacterium | reverse complement strand
CGAAGTCGAAGTGTTGAACCTTGAATAATAAAAATCTTTAGGGTGGTTTTAGCGGTGGGGCTCACCTGTTCCCATTCCGAACACAGAAGTTAAGCCCACCAGCGCCGATGGTACTGCATACTGCGGGAGAGTAGGTCGCCGCCGGTTTTTCAAAAAACCTTCATCAGTTTTGGTGAAGGTTTTTTTGTGGGGGGGAATTAATACCTAATCTGAATTTTCGTAACAACATTCGCTAATATTTGATTATCTTTTTTTGAATGGTTTTTCCATCTTTTGAGATAATCTTCAATATATATTGTCCTATTGCAAGATAAGAGACATCAAAAACTTTTCCGGTGATTTTTTTGTTTTGTATCAATTTTCCGGAAGTATCATAAATTGAGATTTCTTTTATATCTTCTGAAAAATTAATATAGTCTTTCACAGGATTTGGATACAATGTGAGGTTTGATGATGTAGTACTGTTATTTGTTCCTAAAATACAATCGGGATTGTAGGTATCACCATCAATCAACCAGTTTTTTGTGTTTATGAGAAAATTTCGTGCAGAAACCGCTTCGTCGCTGGAGTAAACCATTGGGGAATTACCATTGAAAATTATATTATTCGGCGTATTGATATTATTAACCCAACCGATGAGTGTTTGATTATAATTATTACAATCCATTCCTGAAAGGTACAACATTTGGCTTGCTCCCATATCTTCATCAAGATTAGATAAATTCCAATTTCCAATATTTTGATTAAAAGCACCGGCTCCCCCAAACATAGCCATCATACTCCTAACATTAGAAGTGTCCCAATTTCCAATGTCTTGGTTAAATGTAAGTGCATTGACAAACATAAAACCCATATTTGTAACTTTGGATGTGTCCCAATTAGTTATATCTTGATTAAAAAGTATTGCACCGGCAAACATGCTGGACATATCCGTTACATTAGAAGTATTCCAATTACCTATCGGCTGATTAAATGAAAGTGCAGCCCAAAACATATCTTCCATGTTTGTAACATTGGAAGTATTCCAATTCCCAATGGGTTTATTAAATCTAACGGTATTTGTAAACATATAAGACATATTTTTTACCGATGAAGTGTCCCAATTTCCAATATCCCCGTTAAAATTCATACTATCCAAATAGCCTTGAAACATATAAGACATATCGGTTACTTTTGATGTGTCCCAATTATTTAGAGGCTGGTTAAAAGAATTAGCCGATAAAAACATGCTGGACATATCTGTTACATTAGACGTATTCCAGTTTCCAATGTTTTGGTTGAATGCAGTTGCACTACCAAACATGCCGGACATATCCGTAACTTTGGAGGTATCCCAATTGCTTATATCCTGATTAAAAATATTGGCAGCAGCAAACATGCTGGACATATTTGTAACATTGGACGTATCCCAATTATCTAATGGTTGATTAAATAAATCGGTATTGTAAAAAGCATGGTTCATTTTGGTAACATTAGCCGTATTCCAATTATTTATTTGCGGAGTGGCTTTAAGCTGCCAACATTGGTAAAATACATAACTTAAATCGCTTTCCGGCAAAAAGACAGGGCTATCGGTAGCGGTACAATCTAATTTATCACAAAATGTAAACTGTATTTTTTTCCAATTTATATTGCCCCATTGTACAATGTCCAATATTTTGCTTGTATCGCCCCAAGCACGCGATGGTACCTCATTAACCATAATATCGAGAAAAACTATTTGTGAAAAATTCCCGTTTCCATTGCTTACCTTAACATAATAGGTGGCTTCGGAAGGTTCCGGATTAAAAGGATTTCCAAAATCTATCAAGACCGCGTGTTCTTGATAAGATGTTACATTGTTCAAAGTTCCATTATGCAACGGAAAACCTGCTTCTTCCCAATAAATGGTATAATTTGTTCCAATTCCGGGGAAATATATTTGAGTATCGGTAGAGTGTTGAGGCTGACCATCAACCCAAACAACCAAGCCTTCATAACTTGGCTTCCATACAGTTGTAAATTCATTTTGAGCCGAACAATAAGTAATAAAGCCCAAAAGGAAAATAGATAAATATTTTTTCATTTGAAGTATTTTTGATGATACCAATATACTTAAATTTGGAGATAAAAATCATATTTTTCTCGTGGTTTGCCTCACGAATCCTTTCGAGAAGTCATAAATAAAAATTCAAATACAATAACCATCACTTCCTAAAAAGATCACTATCTCTTGCCAAAGAGATCCCCGATGACTTTTAAACTCATCGGAGATCATTTTTTAAGAGATTAGGGAACGAGGCTGTTTCGAAAGCACGCAGATGAGACAGATGGTACCGCATATTATTAAATTTTGTATAAGAAGACAAATTGGGAAAATAATCGTGTAGACAAAGAAGTGTGAAATTATAAATTTCTTATTTTTGGAAAGTTTTTTTGATGTTTTTTTGAAAGATTTATTAATAAAAATCGGTTTTAGCCTGTGATTCGCATAATTAAAATCAAAAACAATATGAAACTTTCCCCAATCATTGAAGCAGACGAACTGCCGGAAATACATCAAAATCCCGACGTGATGATTTTCGATGCGGGCAGCAAAACCAACTACGAAAAAGAACATTTGCAGGGTGCTTTTTTTGTAGATTTAAACACCGAATTGGCGGATATTAAAGATGATGTTTCGTTTGGCGGACGACATCCACTCCCGAAAACAGGAGATTTTTCCAAAACTTTGACGGATTTGGGAATCACCGAAAATACGCACATTATTATTTACGACGACAAAAATGCCTCGAATGCTGCGGCGAGATTTTGGTGGATGTTGAAAGCCGCCGGACACAAAAAAGTTCAGGTGTTGAACGGCGGATTCATTAATGCAAAAAAACATGGTTTTCCGTTGAGTTCAAAGTCGGAAATCGCTGAAAAGGCTGCCGAATTTTATCAAATTAATCGTTGGAATTTGCCGACTGCCGATATAAATGAAGTAGAAAAAGTTTGCGAAAATCCGAATTATTTGGTGGTTGATGTTCGGGATAAAGAGCGATTCGACGGGATTTCGGAGCCTATAGATTTAATTGCCGGGCATATTCCGGGGGCAATCAATATTCCTTTCACGGAAAATTTGGATGAAAACGGATTGTTCCTGAAACCCGAAGAATTAAGAAAAAAATACCGCGCAAAATTTGGAAAAACGGATGTCGAAAACATTATATTTCATTGCGGATCGGGCGTTACGGCTTGCCATACTTTGTTGGCGTTGGTGTATGCGGAAATGGAAATCCCGAAACTTTACGTCGGTTCGTGGAGCGAATGGAGCAGAAATGGGAAAAAGATGATTGGTAATTATTTATAAAAAAATCATCAATTATCATCAAAGAACTGAAAAATGAAAAAGTATATATTTCTACATTTCACATCACTTATTGCAAGTTTGAGTAACGGACAAACACCGGACAAAACTTACGAATTGGATAGATATTTGATAAATCCAAGTAAAAAAACAGTAAGCGTTCAGCAGGAATTTCATGAATATCGCGATGATGGACTTCACGCTTGGGGAGTAAGATATGTTCCCGACAGCACCATAAATTACGATAAAACTACACTGTTTGTGATTGGAAACCAATTTGTTTTTAAAGAACATATTCCTCAAAATTGGGCTTTCCTTCAAGAATCGGACTTAAAAACGCTGCGGATAATTCGCATTGATTTTGAATACAACACTTCTTTATGCCGCGACAAAAATTTTCTGTACAGAAATTCCATTGGGTTTGGCGGACGGTTCGGATGGCAATTCATTGATTTGTCCGGTTATGAGACGATTAATGATTTTATTTATAAAAAAAACAACGAATTATATTTTCTGACAAAAGATTTTAAATTAAAAAAAATCGGAAATATTAAACTTCACATTCCAACTTTGACGCATGTGATGGGAAATTATTTTACCGATAAAAACGGTTTATACCTTTTGGGCGGATATCATATTTTGACACAGAAATTGATACTTGGAAAACAGGAAAAGGCAGATTCTATCTACGATAAATCCATACGGTTAGAAAAAATCGGGAACAAAAAAATAACACCTATTATCAAAAGAGATTATTTCATTTATGGCGATAAAGTGTATGCTTCCGGATATTTTAACGAAAATAAACCGCTTCCTATAAATGTTGAGAAAATGAAAGAATTTGAATTTAAAAACTCATATTCCGGAAACCAAACCACTTTTTTCTTGGCAGACGACACTCATGTTTTTGCAATAAAAATCCATCCATGGCATGATTTCTTGGACAATGATTTCTTTGATAAAAATGTCAATGAATGGCAGGTGATTTCCGCAGGCGACATTGGTATTTACAAAGAGGACGACGGAAAAACACTTTACTTTCAAAGTGGAATAAAGCAAGGAAAACCAATGGAATATGCAGGCATTTTAATACAAAAACAAAATGAATTTTATACTATTGATACACGCGAAAAAGGGAGTGTACAAAAATTTAATCAAGTATTCATTTTCAATTTTGACACACAACAATACGAAACACTTGATTTGAGTCAATACCGCTATCTTGCCGAAAATTTATGGATATACAAAAATCGTTTGTATGTAAACGGATTGCCCACAAAAGAAAAAATTAATATTGAGAATTTGCATTTCATCGCACATCACAACATAAAAACAAATTTTTTGACCGATGATCAATCGCTTATTTACGTTGGCGAAGGCGAATATGGAACATTAGGCGAAGGCGGTAATAAAGTATCGGTATTTGGAAAACGCATCGTTTCGGAGGTTGATTTTTCGACTTTGAAAGTAATTACTGCCGATATTTTAACGGACAAAGACAATATTTATATCGGAAATCGTGGTAAGGGTATCAACGTTGTTCCCATAAAAGCATTAGAATTGGATGTAAAAATCTTTACAGAATAAAAAAAATATGAATATTCAAAATAACAACTTGAAACACTTAAAACTCTCCGGTCTCGAGCCGCTTGTCATCACGCCCGAATCGAATTTTATCAATGTCGGAGAGCGGACGAATGTGGCGGGATCGAAAAAATTTCTGAGGCTGATTCAGGAAAATCAATTTTCGGAAGCGTTGGAAATTGCCCGTCATCAGGTGGAAGGCGGCGCGCAAATTTTGGATGTCAATTTTGACGACGGACTTTTGGACGGAAAACAATGTATGATTAAATTCCTGAATTTAATCGCTTCCGAGCCGGATATTGCGCGGATTCCGATGATGATTGATTCCTCGAAATGGGAAATTTTGGAAGCGGGATTGCAGGTAGTTCAAGGAAAATGTGTCGTCAATTCGATTTCTTTGAAAGCCGGCGGGGAGGAATTTATCCATCAAGCGAAAAAAATTAAAAGATACGGAGCCGCCGTAATTGTGATGGCTTTCGACGAACTCGGACAAGCGGATAATCTCGAACGCCGCATCGAAATCGCCAAACGTTCTTATGATATTTTGGTCGATAAAGTCGGTTTTCCTGCGGAAGACATTATTTTCGACCTCAACATTTTTCCCGTTGCCACAGGAATGGAAGAACACCGCCGAAATGCGTTGGATTTCATCGAGGCAACGAAATGGGTGCGCGAAAATTTGCCGCACGTTTCCGTAAGTGGCGGAGTATCAAACGTTTCCTTTTCGTTTCGCGGAAATGATGCCGTTCGCGAGGCGATGCACTCGGCTTTTTTGTATCACGCCATAAAAGCGGGAATGAATATGGGAATCGTGAATCCCGCAATGCTCGAAGTTTACGATGAAATTCCGAAAGATTTATTGGAACTTGTAGAAGATGTGTTGCTCGACAGAAAACCCGATGCCACCGAAAGATTGCTCGATTATTCCGAAACGCATAAATCCGTAAAACAGGAAAAAACCGAAGATTTGGCTTGGCGAAATTTGCCTTTGCAAGAGAGAATCACGCATGCTTTGGTAAAGGGAATTGACCGTTTTATCGAGGAAGATGTGGACGAAGCCCGAAAATTCGCCGCAAAACCGCTTGACGTAATCGAAATTAATTTAATGACGGGAATGAGCGTGGTCGGCGATTTGTTCGGAAGCGGAAAAATGTTTTTGCCGCAAGTGGTAAAATCCGCAAGAGTGATGAAAAAAGCGGTTTCCCGACTCCAACCTTTTATAGAAGCAGAAAAAGATAAAACAAGACCAACAAAAGGACGCGTTCTGATGGCAACCGTAAAAGGAGATGTGCACGACATTGGAAAAAATATCGTGGGTGTGGTTTTGGGTTGCAACAATTATGAAATCGTGGATTTGGGCGTGATGGTTCCTGCGGAAAAAATCATTCAAACGGCGATTGACGAAAATGTAGATTTAATCGGTTTGAGCGGTTTGATTACGCCGAGTTTGGATGAAATGGTGCATATTGCAATGGAATTGGAACGGCAAAATCTTAATTTCCCGTTGATGATTGGCGGTGCAACCACTTCCAAAGCGCACACTGCCGTAAAAATTGACCCGAAATACAAAAATGCCGTTGTTCATGTGAACGATGCTTCGCGGGCGGTGAATGTCGTGAGTTCGCTGTTGAGCGCAAAAAATGCGGAATATGTTGCGGAATTAAAAGCCGATTACGCCGATTTTCGAGAAAAATTTTTGAACCGACAAAGCGACAAAGAATACATTTCACTCGGCGATGCTCGAAAAATCCGTTTTAATATTAATTGGAACAAAGAAGAAATTTTTAAACCCAAACATTTGGGAATACAAGTTATTGAAAATCAAAACTTAACGGAATTAATTGAATTTATAGATTGGTCGCCGTTTTTTCGCGCTTGGGATTTGCACGGGAAATTTCCTAAAATTTTAGACGATGAAAAAGTGGGCGAACAGGCGAAAGAATTGTATGCCGATGCTCAAAAAATGCTGAAACTTATCGTAGATAAAAAACTGCTGACCGCAAAAGCCGTTTTCGGAATTTTCCCCGCAAACTCCGATGAACACGATGATATTTCGGTTTTTGATAAGAATAAAAATGAAATCGCCAAATTCCATACGCTTCGCCAGCAATCGAAAAAAACCGAAGGTCAGCCGCAGTTGGAGTTGGCGTTGTCGGATTTCATTGCGCCGAAAAGTTCGGGAAAACAGGATTTCATCGGTGCGTTTTGCGTTTCGGCGGGTTTTGGAACAGACGAATTGGCAAAAAAATACGAACAGGAACACGACGATTATTCCGCGATTATGGTGAAAGCCTTGGCAGACCGTTTTGCCGAAGCGTTTGCGGAATTTTTGCACAAAAAAGTGCGCACCGAATTTTGGGGCTACGCTTCGGACGAAAACTTGAAAAATGAAGAGTTGATTTCCGAAAAATACAGTGGAATCCGTCCGGCTCCGGGTTATCCCGCCTGTCCCGACCACACCGAAAAACTGACGATTTGGAACTTATTAAACGTGAAAGAAAACATCGGAGTAGAACTCACCGAAAGTTTGGCAATGTTCCCAACTGCTTCAGTTTCAGGATATTATTTCGGAAGTCCGCACGCAAAATATTTCGGTTTGGGAAAAATCACCGAAGAGCAATTAGCCGATTACGCCGAACGAAAAAACACAGATTTAGAAAAAGCAAGAAAGTGGCTGCTGCCGAATTTGGCAGAGTGAATTGGTTGGCTGATTTTCAGAGGAAATTTGAAAAGGGAAATTGTATATTTGTGGGTTGGCGGTCACTTTATGAACATCTTGCAAAACATAAAATCACTTTTTCGACAAGCAGACAAAAAAACTGACTTGATAAATGAATATCGGCGAAAATTGAAAAATTTATTCCCCGACTTTTTATCTGAAGACCTTGAAATAGTTTTAGACATTATGCCTTTGACAGAAGAAATTTATATTGACTCCTGTGGGCAATCATACAAAGTTGAAAATGGTATATACGGAGAATTGACAGAAATTAAATTGGCTACAAATGCAGTAATTTTTTTCATTTATAGGATTTATTTTCACGAACCAACTCCAGAACTCGAAAATGAATTGACCGAAAGGCAGAAACAAATTCTAAATTGCATATACACAAGACATCACAATGGCTACATTAGAGAAAAACGATTAAAGAACTTATTTGGCTCTGACCACGAGTGGATTTTGCCTTTTAAACTGCAATTACTCGGAGAATATGTTATAGAAATACTTTTTGAACTTGACAAGCATATAACTGATGAAAATATTCAACAATACAAACAACTGACATTGAATAACAGAAAATATTGGGAACAGACAAAAGGTAAAATGGCAAGTTATTGGAATGAATATTACAGATACCCAAACTACAAAAAAATAAGGGACTATATTGGTTATAAAATAATGAAACGAATAAACAAAGCGAACATCTAACTTGCGATTTCACGCAAGCGGCGTAGAACTCACCGAAAGTTTGGCAATATTCCCGACTGCTTCAGTTTCAGGATATTATTTCGGAAGTCCGCACGCAAAATAGTTCGGTTTGGGAAAAACCACCGAAGAGCAATTAGCCGATTACGCCAAACGAAAAAACATAGATTTGAAAAAAGCGAGAAAGTGACTACTGCCGAATTTGGCGGAGTGAAAGGTCGGATGGCGAACTCAACCGTTTATCAATTAGGATTTGTCTGTTTAATGATATTTTTTTGAATAAAAGTTTTTTTTAATTCTTTTTTTATGTAATTTTGCGGAAAATTAGAAGTAAAAATGAATTTTTGGCAATTAAGAAATCAATTTTACGACTTGGTGTGTTTCAATATCAATCAGGTTTATGCGTGGAAACCTGATTTTGAGAAAAATAATCTCACCCGTTGGGCGAAGCAACACTTGCTTGTGAAATTGCGCAATTCGTGGTATAGTTTTCCTGAATATTTGAAAACGCCTCATATTCAGCGTTTTATATCGAACAAAATGTATAGTCCTTCGTATGTCAGTTTACATTCTGCATTGGCGTTTTACGGTATTATTCCCGAAGCAATCGTGCAAACAACGGCTGTGAGTTCATTAAAAAAAGCAAATTTTGAGAATATTTTCGGCTCATTTTCGTATCAACAAGTTTTGCAGGGATTAATGTTCGGCTATGAGCAAAAATCGTTTTTAAACAAACAAAGTTTACTTTTTGCCACTCCCGAAAAAGCGATTTTGGACTTGCTGTATCTTTATCCTCAATACAATAACGAACAAGAAATCAGAGAGTTAAGGTTTGACGAAGAATTTATGCAAGAAGATTTGAATGTGGAACGCTTAAACCAATTTACGGAAAAATTTCAGTCGAAAGTAGTAAGAAACAGAGTTAATTTATTGTTGAAAATATACGATTTATGCTGAATTTAGAACAAATACAAAATTATTTTCCGCCGCAAATCCGGGAAAATCCGGCACACCAAAAATATATCGTAAAGGAATATATCCTACTGATGATTTTGAATTTTTTGGCGACTTCAAAATTTGCAAAAAAAATCACTTTTATAGGCGGCACAAATTTGCGTTTGGTAAAGGGAATTGACAGATTTTCAGAAGATTTGGATTTTGATTGCAAGAATTTTTCCGCCGAAGATTTCGCCGGAATGTCGCAATCGGTTTTAACTTTTCTAAAACGTTCGGGCATACAAGCCGAAACGCGGGAAAAGCAAAGCGAAAAATTAACTGCATTTCGTTCAAGGATTTATTTCCCCGAATTATTGTTTGAATTGGGCTTGTCAACATACAAAGAAGAGCGTTTTTTGATTAAATTGGAAAGTCAGAACCAAGAATTTGAATATACGCCGCAAATGGCTAATATCAGTGGTTGCGGTTTTTTTATTTCGTTTCCTGTTCCGCCCGATGATGTGCTTTGTGCAATGAAAATTTCGGCACTGCTTTCGCGGGCAAAAGGTCGTGATTTTTACGATGTTATGTTTTTACTTTCTCAAACAAAACCAAATTACGATTTTCTCGCCAAAAAACACGGTGTTCACAACCTGACGGAACTCAAAATAAAACTCACCGAAACCATAGAAAAAGTAGATTTACAACATAAATCCAAAGATTTTGAACATTTGCTTTTTAATAAAGAAAACAAAGATAAAATATTGAATTTCAGAGAGTTTATCAAAATAATGAATTGATGAACGGTAAAATCATCGGCAATTAACAAGCAGTTTTTCGCCAAACGAAAAAACACGTATTTGGAAAAAGCGAGAAAGTGGCTTTCGATGGTTTTATCCTGAATTTATGCCGTATAATTTTTTATATTGTTAAAATGAAGTACGAATTTTCAAATCGGCAAAATATTTTCCGAGAACCAATTCAATATTTTTAAAAGTTTTCCCAATAATTTCCTGTTTCACAGTGTGTTTATTTTTCCATGCGGTTTCGGTAATGCTCTCTTCAATTTGCGGTTTCGGAGTTTCGTTGCCGGAATATTTTGCACAAAACCAATGCGTGATTTTTAAGATTTTTTCGCCGTTTTTTTCAGTGTAAATGTGGTAAGTATTTTTCAAAAAATCTCCAATCTCTACTTCATTCAATCCGGTTTCTTCTTCTATTTCTCGAAGTGCAGCCTGTTTCGGAGATTCGCCTTTTTCAATTTTTCCTTTCGGAAGATCCCATTTTCCCATTCGTTTTATAAAAAGAATTTCGCCGTTTTTATTTTCTACAATTCCTCCTGCAGCTTCAATATTTTTAAATAATTGCAAAAAATCGTACCAAAGTTTATCGATATTTTCGTGGTAAACATTAATCTCCGGACACGATGTGTTTTCCAGCAAGTCCACAGCGATTTCTAAAGTTGTAGAATTTTCGTAGCACAATTTTTTATCTGCGGTTTCCGGGAAACGGCTTAATGATAATTTTTTTTCATTGACAAAAACTTTATACATTTGCACCACTTTAACAGATTACAAAAATATAAAAATGAATTTAGAAGGACGAAAAATTATCGTAAATAAATCGGTTTCGGAACTGACGGAAATGTTGAAAACCCCTGAAGAATACAAACATTTGATGCCGAGTTCCCTCAGCAAATTCGAGGCTTCGGAAAACGGATTCAAATTTGGATTGACAGGAATGCCGGAAATTGCACTGAAAATTGAAGAAGTTTCCAATGAAAAGGCGGTTTTAAAATCTGCAAGTTCGAGTTTGGATTTCGCATTGACCGGAACAATGAACGCCATAACCGATAATCAAACCGAAGTTCAACTTTTGTTCGACGGAAAATTTAATCCGTTTATAAAAATGATGGTGGAAAAACCTTTGCAGAATTTTATCAACTCTTTGACGGATAATATTGAAAAATTATAATGTGATAAATCAATTTGGATCATTTTTATATATTATTTATAAAACTTTATCCATATAATATAATGAGGTGAATCTGAGTGATTTTTAATTTCTCACGAAATTTTTCCCCATTTATTTTTTCCTTTATATTGTTGCAGGTAGAAATCTCTCATTTTTTGGTTGTCGGGATGTTCGAGTTTTGGGTCTTTTTCGAGGATTTGTTCCACGAT
>JAITMJ010000073.1 GCA_031277475.1 Flavobacteriaceae bacterium | reverse complement strand
TAATGCTTTTATTTTATTCATTTCTATAAATTTTATATGTTAAAAAAATAGAAATGGCGGCAGTAAACACACCGCCATTTCGTTAAGTTAAATTAATCTAATGTACTGCTTGTTTCTTCAGAACGCTGCAAATTTGCATCATCCAACGTAAACGAAGTTTCCCCTTCCAATTCCAGCGGATTTTCGCAGTTTTCAGGATCGGTTTCCGGGAAAATTGGTAGCGGCTGCTCAACAGGTAAACCTGTGGATTTATCTTGCAAAATCGTAAGTGTTGTAGGGATTTTTGTAATCCAGTATTTGCCTTGCGGGATGCCGGTAGGTTGGCGCAGTTCGTCCACAATAGACAGATAAAGCGGATCTCCGATTACCGGAACTTCGCCGCCGTTCCAGATTTGTCCCGTGCTCAGGAAAAAGTTCAACGCATCTTCAAATCCGGGTTTCACGGTTACGATTACTCTTGCCATTCCTGCTTGCAGAAAACTTCTAAACAAAGGATCCATATTTTCAGACAGATACATATCTTTCCACATTTTGCGCCCGCCCCAATAATACGGGTAGAACGTGTAGTCCATAATTTCCCATTCAAACGCCTGCTCCATAAATTTCGCCAATGCGGTGTATTTGTCTAAATTGGCGTTCAGATAGACTTGGAAATTCTCCATCTTGTCGCCGTTGGTGAAACTTTGTCCCAATTTGTTCAAATAATCTTGCAGCAAATAGGCAATACAGTTGTGTTTCAATACATCGGCTTCCATATAGCGGTAGAAGTTGTTTTGTGCTTCTCGCTCTTTGGCTTCGGCTTCTTTGGCTTTCTGTTCTTCGTCCAAAAGTTTTTGGTCGTCCAAATACTTTTGATATGCCGCTTCATAAGCCGCGATAATGGCATTGAAACTTTCGGTTTTCCAAGTATTAATATATTCGTCGCTTAGTTCACAATTTACAGTTACTTTTATATTGTAACTACTAACATTATGCCCTGTCACTTGAAAAGATACATTGCCGGTTACATATAGACCGGACACTGATTTATCAAAATTAACAGCACCACGTGTGTTGTGCCCAACCATACCTCCTTTTAAGTCAGAACAGTATATTTGAGAATAACGGGATCCTTCTGAACCACCCCCTCTATTTCGGGATGATCTGCAACTAAAACTTGCGTTTCTTCCAGCATAGTTATCCGGTATCGCAAATTGAGAATAGTTTATAAAATCATTATTTGTTTGAGGAACACCAGCTGCATTGTGTATAATTTGCTTGGCGTTAACTAAAAAAGTTTCTAATTGCACTCCATAAATATTCGCCCAATATTCCAACAATTCTTTAGTTGCTGTTTTGGCATTCGGCATATTGTATGGTTTTTCTGCTTTCCTCGGGTCAATCGGGGCTGTGAGAATCTGTCCTCCTGAAACCATAGTTGCTAATTTGTGCAATCTTGCCGGTTCGGGAATCATAAATTCAAACATCGCACGTTTTCCGTAGTTGTATATCTGGTTTTTCATTTTTTTATCAATCCAGCGATACACTCCGGTAATGTGTTTAGGCTGTGCCGCATCGGGATTATCGGTATCGGTTACTTTTCCTCTGTTGTCAAATTCGTGTACATTGGTTTCCGTATATTCCTTGATAATCTTTTCCACTCTTTCTTCGGAAATTTTGGTTAGAACTCTTTCCAAAGCCTTTTCCGTAATTTCCTGAGATTTGGCAACCGCCTGTCTCGTGCTGTCCTGTTGCGAAGTATTGTTGGCATATTCGGCACCCACTTCAAAGAAAGTTTTATTTCCTCCGTAACTGAAACGGGTGTGTCCCGTAATGCTTTGTTGCCTATCCAATTCTCTTGCAACTTCTGTTTGCATATCGGTTCTGGAAGTTTTGGAAGTATCGGAAATTTTTTCCGTTTCTTGAGATTTGGAAGTAGAATCCGTGATTTCGGAGTAATCTCTCGCTACCGAAGATTTGTGGCGAAGTTCGCTTGCCATCACATTTTCGATATTGGAAACTTCTCCCGGAACGTAGGCGTGAACGCTTTGCACTACTTTCAGATAATCTGCAATACCCAATCTTTTTATCCCAAAATTATTCCTGACAACGCCGTTGTTTTCCGGTGTTTGTGTTGGTAGCATTTCATCCGTAGGAAATGATTTTAAATCAAGTTTGCCGACATAAGTTTGGTCATTCAAAATTTCATTGATTTCCACATTTGCCTCTCTCCCGTTGCTAAAGAAAATCTGTACATTTAATTGATAAATATCCTTGAATTTATTAACGAAACTTAAAGGAAGTGAAATTTTATTGTTCACAACATTGATATTGCCGTAACTTTCTTCGGCGGTTCCATTATTGGTTTCTGCCGTAATTTTTGCAACAGAAACATTCCACGAATCATCTTCCACCTCAAACGAGAAATTCACAAAACCTCTGTCGGAGAGAAATGGTGATTTCATCTGCCGAGCAGTTATTGTATATGCAAAAGGCGCAATGCGAGTATTTTCAATTACGGGAATCAAAGCACCTCCCAGATTGATGTATTGTTGCCGAGAAAGAACAGAATTGTCCAACACAAATTGTGTATGTGAAGAAATCATCTGCCGGATTTTTTCCAATACGGAAGCATAGTTTTGATAATTATTACTCCGTTGCAGGCTGCTGTTAACCGGAGCTTCTGATGGAGGAACAGCAGGTGGAGTTTCCTGTTCTGCAGGATTTCCCGTACCGGATTGCCCAACATCCGAAAAAATATCCATAAACAAAGCGAAAGATTCCGCAGATAATTTTTCCTGAAGTTTATTTACATCGAGTTCTTCTTCGTAGGAAAATACAAACGGCTCTACTTCATATATTTCCAATCCCTGATACATTTCCTCTATTTCTCCTTTTGGCGTTTCTTCAGAAATATTTTGCTCTATTTCTTCAAGTTTTCTATTGTATTCGTCAATAGCAGACTGATTTTCTTGAATATACTGCTGATATTGTTCATTATACGCGGCATTTTTAGACTGAAAATAATCTTCCTGCAACTGTTCCAATTCTTTTTTGAGATTTTCCAATTCCGTTTTGTTGTAAAGAGATTCCGACAACATCATTTCGGATTGTGCCTCGATTTTCAACCGCTCTTGAGAAACGATATTGAGTTCATCATTTTCTCCCGATTTTGCCGTAAGAATTATTGGTTCCACACCATCAAGAAACAATTTAGCGGGCAATACCACTTTTGCTTCTAAAGCCTTTCCGGAAAGATCGTCTCCGTTTATTTGTTTCATTTCAGGCGTTTCATCAACATTTTGGGCAAAACCAAGATGAAGGGCTTTGAGAATATGCACAACCGCTTCTTTCACATAGAAATCTTTTCGGGTAACTACTTGATAGATAAGATTATTCCAAAGTTGCGACAGTTCATCAATGGCTTGCCGCGTTAATTCTCCTGCGGAATCTACATAATTGTTGTAATAATTCTGAACATAATCATAATCAGAACTTTCCAAAACTTCTTTTCTTGAAATTTTCCTTCCGATAATGAGCAATTGCCCGAAAATACCATCTTCCAATTCTTTTTCCGTCTTGAATGAGGAACTTGCAAATTCAGAAGATTTGTTAAGCAGAGCAAGCAGTTTCGTTTGCCCGCTCGATAATCCCGCTACCGCATCATCAAAAAGTCCTGTAATTTCGTTCGGACGATGGATAAATCCAAGGTTTTGGGGTTTGGTTTCCGTCAGTTGCGGATTTCGCACGCTCACAAATCTGAAAAGTGTCTGTGAGGCATTATTTTTATTTACTGTGTTCATAATTTTATAAATCTGTATTTGATTTTTTAAAAAGTTAAAATTTGAAGGGCATTTTTTATTAATGCGAATCTTCGGTTTTAGCCTTATTTTTTAGGGTGGTTTCCAGCTAAACGGATGTCCACCTTTTTACTTAATGGGTAACATAATTTGGCATTTGGCGATTGGCGATTGGCTTATCTTGCGACTCCTATTTCTTTCATTTTATTAAAATTTGTTTGTGTGTAATTATCTTTTGCAATATTAATTCTACTTTCAGGATTAAAAAAGGTGAAATCACCCTTTTTTATATGTGAAAAACACCTTTTTTTCTTGTTCAAAGTCTCTGAAAGCAAAGGTATATCGGCGGTGCGACAAAACTTGACGCATTAAAAATTTGTTTTTGATTTTTTGTTTTCTGCGTCATTGCGGGCTTGACCCCGCAATCCCTTGTTTTTTTGTCTTTATTCTTTACTCTTTTGTCTTGTTCAAAGTTTCTAAAAGCAAAGGTATATCGGCACTACGACAAAACTTGACGCATTAAAATTTGTTTTTAATTTTTTACAGGATTTCTTGTAAATAGTTGGTTTTCAAGGAGAAAAAT
>JAITMJ010000071.1 GCA_031277475.1 Flavobacteriaceae bacterium | reverse complement strand
TGCACCAATGAAATTCCCAACGCGAGGTATTTGGCGACAGAACCTCTGAACGCAAACACCAAAACCGAACCCGATAAAGGTAGTAGCAATAATGCTAAGAGCATATTCGACATTATTGTGATAAAAAGTTTATGATTAGTGCAAATATACGATTAAAATCACTTTAAACATTGCTCTGCCAAACTTTTATACCATGATTTAAAACATTTTTTGATATAAAAACGCAGGGACATACCTAATATGCCTCTACAACAATATTATTTCACGATAAATTAATTCCTCGCCACAAACCTTTTATAAATGTAAAGATAATCCCGTTTTGCAGACGGAAAACATCCATGGTTTTATCTGCGTTTTTCAGGAATTTTAGCATTTTACTCGCATCTCGAACCTCACTTCACGATTTTCATTTCGTCTATCAACCGGTTGGAATTGGCGAATTCGTCGATGATGAAAAGAATATATTTCGTATCTGCCATAATATTTCTGCAAAGTTTCGCATCGTAATTGATGTCGCTTTCCTTCCCATTGTCTGTCGAAATTTAATTTTTTCTTTTTTTCAAGTGTTTTTATAACACACAGTAGAATTGCCACAGTTTTTTTAAAAGGGTAAACAGATATTGTTATGAATGGGTGTATGCGATACGTCCATACATCATTAATTATTAACCACAAACTTCTTATAAATTTTCCCTTTATCCGTAAAAATTTCCAAATGATACACCCCGTTTTGCAAAGTTGAAATGTCTATCGTTTTTCCTGTGTTTTGCACGGTTTTTACCATTTTGCCCGAAGCATCATAAATAATTATTCCGGATATTTTTTGGGAGGTTTCTATGTTTAGAATGTTGGTTGCAGGATTGGGAAACAGCGTAATATCATTGGTTTTATTGAAATCTGTAGCAGACAAGATGATGTTATTGTAAATCGCTGTGTTTCCGGCAGGATTGGTTAAAGTAAGACGTTTGTAATCTCCTGCATTTTCTATTAAGAAATCCAATTCATAAGGAAACTGTGTCATACCATCCGATAAAACGGGAAAATAATATAGATTTTTAAAATCATTATAGTCAGGAAATTGCGGACAATCTGATAAACCTATGGCTGCACTTTGTATTGTGATTTCTGTGGAAGTATATGATACTTCTGCCCCAAAAAAGTCCACACACACAGTTGTAAGAAATTGATTGTCAGAAAAATTGGTTTGTATCATTTGAGGAAGCGGATTGGAAGTTGGAGCATAATGTTCGGTTCCATTTATAATGACTTTCTCTAAATACCAAATATTATTAATAAGTTCCGATTGTTGTGCTTTTGCGAAAAACGCCACAAAAATTGATAAAGAAATAAAGATATTTTTCATAATGTTAAATTTTAATGATTTCGTCAAAATTACAAAATTATTAGTTTTTAATGTTTCAGTATCAATAATCTATCAATTCTTATTCAAAGGAATTATTGTAAATTAAAACAGCATTTTGACAAATTCAGTGCGACAAATCTCGAAACCCGAACCTCGTAATTTTATGTGTCTTGTTTTTTAAAACTCACAAAAATTCCCGCCGCAGAAATCAGCAAAAACAAGATGAAAGCCGAGAGCGAAAACCATTTGCCTTTTTCGATGACTTCCGGTTTGAACAGCATTTTTATCGTCCGCAAACGTTTCTCAACGAAACAAATCGGAATGTGTTCCTGTATGTGTTAAAACTATTGTTACAAGATTTTTATTTATGTGCCATATCAGCAACCAATCCGGTTGTAAATGCGCTTCCCACAGATTTTTGTAATTTCCTTTTAGTTTATGAGTTTTATATTTGTCCGCAGGTAAAGTTCCTGTATTCATAAGTATTCTAATCGCTTCGTTGAGCAATTCCATATCACATCCGCGTTTTTGCATCAATTTTGCCTGTTTTTTAAACTCGTTGGTATAATCTATTGAATACATCGTGTGATTATTGTAAGATTTCTGCTATCGGATTTTCTACATTTTTCAATCTGCTAACCTCGCCCGATTGCAGTTCCCGTATTGAATTGTCGAATGTGTGCGTTGTTTTGGGATTATCTACTTTAAAAACACCCAAAGACAAAATGTATTCTATGGTTTTTGCGGCAATATTGTTTCGTGCGTTGTAATTTAATGTTATCGTTGCCATTTTATTTTTAGTTTTTACATTGCAAAAGTATGATTTTTTTTGTATAAGATAGTTGGTTTTTGAACTAAAGAAACACAAAATTCGTCGTATTGAAACCCGCACCTCGAAACTCGAAACTCGAACCCCGAAACTCGCATCTCGAACCTCACTTCACGATTTTCATTTCGTCTATCAGCCATTTGGAATTGGCGAATTTGTCGATGATGAAAAGAATATATTTCGTATCTACCATTATGTTTCTGCAAAGTTTCGCATCGTAATTGATGTCGCTCATCGTTCCTTCCCATTGCCGGTCGAAATTCAAACCGATAAGATTTCCGTCTGCATCCAAAGTCGGACTTCCGGAATTTCCGCCGGTGGTGTGGTTGGTCGCCGTGAAAGCCACAGGAACATCGCCGGTTTTATCTTTATAAATTCCAAAATCTTTGGCATTGTAAAGTTCAATCAGTTTTTTCGGAACGTCAAATTCATAATCTCCGGGAATATATTTTTCAATCACACCCGCTAAAAACGTTTGATAGCCGTAGAAAACCGCATCTCGCGGATTAGAACCTTTCACTTTTCCGTAGGTTACGCGAAGCGTGGAATTGGCATCGGGAAAGAATTGCCGATTTTTGTCGGTTTCCATTTGTTGAGCCATAAATTTTTTCTGAAGCCCGTCTATTTCCAATTGCAACGCGGTTACTTTTTCGTCTGTGGTTGATAAATACGTGGATTTCAGATTTCCGAACAACTGCATCAGCGGATCGTTTTTTAAATTTTGAATTAATGCGTTTTGGTCGGCAAAAATCTTGTCGATATCCGAATAAACGGTGGCTCCATTTAATTTTCCTCGACCGGTAATCACGGAATTTTTAGATAAATTTTCAATGCTTTGAAGGCTCGCGTTCACATCTTTGAATTTTTCAAAACCTTGAGGCAAAAATTGAGGTTGCGATTTGTTGGCATAAAGCGACAAAACCTTTGCTGTAACCGCCGCATCCAATTCCGCATCGTAATCTTTATAAAATCCGGACAAGCGGGATTTCAAATTTTCCAATGCTTTTTCGTCCATTTTTCTGGCTTCCACAGATTGAACGTAGCCGCTGAAAGCATTTGCCAAAGTGAGCGTTTCCGCATTTCTCACGACTTCGGAATAGTAGGCTTTGTTCAAACTGTACGGAGATTGTTCATTATATTTTTTAATTAATTCGTCAATAGTCGGTTTGATGGCGGGATTTTTGGAAATCAAAGTTTGTTCATACTGTTTCTTTTTTTCCACCGCATCGGATTTTTCCAAACCCTCGACTTCGCCAATCCATTTTTTCCAATAATTCGCTACCGATGCGTATTTCGAGGCATATTTAATTCTCGTGGCATCGTCTGCCCGCATTTTTTCGTCGAGCGTTTTCAGAGCGACATCGCGAACGGAAATCATCGCCGGATCAATTTCCGTCATAATTTTTTCTACGGCAATCGCCGGCAGATATTCCGTAGTTCTGCCCGGAAATCCGAACACAAAAGTGAAATCGTCTTCCTTTTTATCTTTCACGGAAACTGGCAGAAAATATTTTGGCGTGAAAGGAACGTTGTCTTTGGAATATTCCGCAGGTTTGTTGTTTTTATCGGCATAAATTCTGAACATCGAAAAATCGCCGGTGTGTCTTGGCCAAACCCAATTATCCGTATCCGAACCGAATTTCCCAATGCTTTGAGGCGGCGCGCCAACCAAACGTATATCTTTATATGTTTCAATGATATAGGCGTAGTATTGATTGCCGTAATACATCGGTTTTACCACAATTTTTTGGTAATCTTGAATGTTTTGAGATGTTTTGTATGCCTCGATATTTTCATTGATTTTATCGTTTAATTCTTTTCCCGAAAGGTTTTGAGTTCCCTGCAAAATCTGCTCTGAAACGTTTTTAATATCGGTAATGAAATCTACGGTAACGCCCGGATTCGGCAATTCTTCGGTCATATTTTTTGCCCAAAATCCGTTGGAAAGCAAATCGTTTTCAAGCGTGGAATGGTTTTGAATATTGTCGTACCCGCAATGATGATTCGTGAGCAACAAACCCTTCGGTGAAATGATTTCTGCCGTGCAACCGCCGTTGAACTGAACCACCGCATCTTTAATGCTCGGCTTTTCGGTGTTGAAAATATCTTTCGCGGAAATTTTCATTCCGAGGTCTTTCATTTCCTTTTCATTGAGTTCGGTCGGGATCCACATTCCGCCGTATTGCTGGGCAATCGCCAAACTAAAACCAAAAACCGCCGAAATAATAAGAACGTTCTTTTTAAACATATCTGAAAAATTTTTGCCTAAAAATACGGAAAATTTGATAGATGTTGAATACGGGACTCAAAACGAGAATTAGGTGGCCATAATTGCAGACAGCTTTCAAAAATTTGTAACTTTGTGATTGTTCGCAACCAAAAAGAAAAAACGACACGAAGGCGTTGCGTTGTGAATTGCTTTCAAAAATTTTTATCTTTGTGATTGTTCGCAACATCTTCAGAAAATAATATTCACGCATTAGAGTTGTGAATTGCTTTCAAAAATTTTTATCTTTGTGATTGTTCGCAACCTCAAAGTTTAATCCACTGAAAATCAGTGGGTTTTTTGTGTATTCAGGATTTGGAAAATCAGAATAATTCCAATTGTTGATAGGTCGGCGGCGGTTCTTCTTTATTTCTGGCAAAGAAAATTTCGATGTCGGCGAATTGTTTGTCGGTGATGCACATTATCGCCACTTTTCCGGCTTTGGGCAGCATATTTTTCACGCGTTTGATGTGAACTTCCGCGTTTTCTCGGCTCGGACAATGCCGAATATAAATCGAAAATTGAAACAGCGCAAAACCATCATCTTCCAAGCGTTTTCGGAAAAGATTGGCGGCTTTTCTGTTGGCTTTGGTTTCGGTCGGCAAATCATACAAAACAAGTACCCACATAATTCGGTAGGCGTTAAATCTTTCGGCGTTCATATCAATTCCGGAAAAGAAATCAAGCGTTTTTCTCCGGTGTAGCATTTGTAAAGTGATGAGGCTGTGGTTTTTACGGCTGCGAGCAATGGTCTCGTTTTATTTTCAATCCGCACATCAATGGTTGCTATTTTCAAAATATGCGCTTTAAATTCTTTGGTCAATTCTTCATTTTCGGGGTTGTTTTCGAGCCAATTCATCACCAATAAATCCACAAACGGACGATAAGGTTCCATTAAATCGTCTGCGAGGCAATACGCATTGTATTTATTTTTATGAAAAATTCCCAAAACGGGAAGCAATCCGGTTTCTACAATCGTCCGCGCCACGATGCTTCGCAGAACGGAATATCCGAAATTGAAAAGCGGATTTGGAGATTCGCCGAACCGCGCCCGCAAAAAATCCGAACTGATGAGATATTTCCAATAATGTTGTGCGGCGATGCCTTCCATATTCGTGCTGTCGCCGCTTTTCACGTTTTTTTGATATTCAAACATTGGTTCAAAATAATTTCCCAATCGTCTCAAAACTTCTTTCTGATTTTCAATTTTGCATTCTATGGTTTGTTTCCAAAGTTGTTTTTTCAAAGGTTCGCTTGCCTCGATTTGATTTTTAATTCTATCGGAATACTCGGAATGTCCGTTCAAGGGAAGCATAATTCCGTGCGGTAAATGATGAGCATCGCAACTGATAATCACCACATTATTTCCCATCAATTTTTGGATGAGTTGATGCGAAACGGTGATTTGAAAATGGTCGAGCATCAACAAACCCAAATCTTCCACCGGAATTTTTCCTTTCATTTCATTGGTGGAAGGTTCCAAAATATACATCTGCTCGTCTTTGAGTTTCAGATAAGCCGGATTTCCGATGTAGATGCTGTGTTTCATCTGTTTATTTTTTATTTTTTAAGTATCCGCTTTTGTAACAAATTTACAATTTCGTCTCGTCTTGAATGACGAGATTGATTTTTCTGTATCTTGTTCTTTTGCCTTGAAGCAAAAGAACCAAAAATTCAAGACTTGGAAACTCGGCTAAAATTTTAAACAATTTTCTAAAATTTCAGAACTCGGGCGGAAGGATAGATTTGATTTCATAAGTTAAAGTTTTGCCGCCACTCAAACACCTGAAATTTTTTAACGAAAATTATTTAAAATTTCTTAACGCCTCCGTTTCCGAAGTCGTTTCCCAACATACAAAATATTAGATATTTAATTATTATTGATGATTGCGGATAGTCATTTTTTTATTTTTTATGGTAAGTGTTTTTTGTTTCTCTCGAAAAGTTCGCGTTTGTCCCAATTTCTTTCTATGGATTCTTTTGTATAAAATCCTCGTTTTTTATTGTCTTTTATGGGTATAAGTATCTGAAAATGAGACCATGATAATTGTCGCGCCAGTGGCACGACAATTTCCAAATCGGGAAATTGGTCGGCAAATTGCATCATTCTGCGCAAATTTTTGGCTTCAAAATTTCTGCTGTATTTTTCCGTCAATTGTGCCGATAGCGTCTGCACAATTCGTTTACCGTAATCCGCACGTTTGTTTTGCAAAACATCTTCGTTGATGCGTTTTCCGACGTGCCAAAAAAGCAAAGTTAATGTGCTGTTTGCTTGAACAATCACAAATTGTTTGCTTTGCTCAATGAGTTGAGAAAGTTCATTAAACAAAACTTGTTCGGAGGTTTGAAGGTTTTTTATTGAAGTTGACATAATTTTTAAAATTTGTATAAATCGTTATTCTTGATAATATTCGTAAAAAATATCGGGCATAGAATCGCAAAATCCCCAACCGCAATATGAAGCCCGGTTTATACATTGTTCGGCTCGTAACTTAAAGTTTTCCAACAAGTTATGTTTTTCCATAAATTTCAATGCGGCATCGAAATTATTTTCGGCACTGATGTAGTATCCTTCCCACATATCGCCGTATTCACGGGTAAATTTGCAGGCATTTTCTACGAGACAAAGCATTAAATCCGCAATTAATTCAGGCGATGGAGACAATGCTTTGAAATCGGAAATTGCTTTTTTACAAACCGAAAAACGCGTTTTGGGTTCTCCCCGATTTGGATAAAATTCATTGTTTATCACCTGTTTATATTTTTCAAACAAATCTTTTTCCGTGTGTGGACTCAGATAAAAACCATAAAACTCTTTTACTGCTTTATTTTTATCATACAAATCTAAAATCTGCTCTACCAATTGTTCTTTGGTGAGTTTTTGAAGTTCTTTTTTTAGTGTTGATTTTGACATGGGTTATAATGATTTTATATTTCCTAAACGGTCTATGTTGAGTTTGATGCACACATCTTTTATTTGTTTTCCTTCAACGCTTGCCGTTTTCGTATCAAAAGAACCCGAAAGTTTATTTTTTGTGTCATCAAAACTCAAATCAACCTCTTTCGGGGCAATTGCTTTCGCTATACGGTTAGGAGTGAAATAACAAGTAGTCGAAAAATCATTTACATTATAAATCCTCCCCAACTGCTCTTTACTCAAATTTCCCCAATCTATCATTCCAATATTTTCCTTTTCTTCTTCTGTTGGCACATATACCAAATCGTTCGGCGATAAGTGGAATAACAAATTATCTCCTTTCTCATTGGTTTCGGAAACGGGTTTTAAACCCTGTTTCAACCGTTCTATCACAATGTTTAAAGGAATCGTTTCGTAGTTGCGATTGCCTTTTTCATCGGCGTAAACGGCAAAAAACAAATTTGTGCCTTTTGCTGCTTCCACATATTTATCTTTTTTGTTTCCGGTTTGCCCCAACGGAAACTTGCTTCCCAATTCAAAAACCCGAACTTTATAAATTGGCTGATGAAATTTTCCGTCATTAAATTGCTGAATGTTTTTATTCATTTCTTCAATGCCTTCGGGAGAAAATGCCAATTCGGGATTATTATTTTTCGAGTGCAAATAATTTCTCAAAATCTTCTGAATGCCGGTGTCCGTAATGGAATTGATGCTTTTTAAATCAAACGAAACGTCTAAATTTTTTCTTGTTGCCGTCAATATTTTTCCTTTGGGAACTTTCACCCAAGACAATTCCACTTTTCCCGAAACCGTATCTTTATGCAAAGGTTTTCGTATTGCCCAACTGTCGCCTTTAGTTTGCGGTTTCAAAACTTTTTTTCCGTTTTGATATGCTAAATATTTATTTGTGGTTTTATTAATTACCCGCAAATTTTGCTTGAAACTGACAACAATTTTTTCGAGTTCGTTTTTTGCATCAACAGCAAAATTACCCCAAGGTTTTTTAAAAACCCATTTATAATTGCCTTTATCATCGGGTTTTGTTTTGAAACAAAGCGTATTTTTTATTTGATTTCTTATTTCAATCTGCTTTTTCTTTTTATCCTCATTGTTAGAATCTTCAACTTTAGCAGATATATTGTTAAGATAATTTACATGACTTCGGGTGGCGCAAGCAATCACCAACGCATCCATTGCGTGATGTCGGTGGTCAATACGTTTCTTTTGAAATCCTTTTGAGAGTTCCAGCGGAATTGCAGGAATGCTGTGTCCCTGTTGATTTTTGGAAGTGAAATTTTCTGTTTGCGTCAATTGATTCATTCGCTCAAAACGCGGTAGAATCAACAAATTCCAAACATCGTTCAATCCCCAATCCTGTTTTAGAGTAGAAGTAATTTTTCCGTTTCCCGGAATCAAATTTTTTGAATTTATACCGTCGTCATCGGTTTCCTCACGCACAATATTTGATAAAAGTTGAGAAATATATTTGCTGATATAGCGTGTGTCGTTCATTTGCCGTTCAATCATTTTTTCGGGAATATCGTCCAACAATAAATTGTTTTTCTTCGTTCGATTTTTGGCATAATGCTGTTTTACAAAATCTCGATATTCGTCTTCCGAAAAAATAGTAACAGTTTTTCCGTTTCCGCAAGGAATTTTTTCGCCATGATGATTTTTAATAAACTCCAATCCAAGTTGTTTGTCTTTTTTCTGATTTACGGCTGCTTCGCAAATCACTTTATTGTTCAAACCATCATCAAAATAGCGGCTTTGCGGAATGATGTGTTCAATCTGATAATCGGATGTGAACAACCTGCTCAACGAAATAAATTCTCCCGTGTAAGGCGAACGGTATTTTTGTTCGAGCCATAATTTATAGCGTTGCAATTCCGATTTTGAAGGCTGCGCCGTTTTGCTTATTTTTAAAATATCTTCATCTATTTCCAAGTTTGAATTTAATGCGCCTTCTTCATAAATTTTCAACGCTTCCTGTTGTATCGGCGAATACGGACGAACATCATCCACCTGCAATTTGCCGTCGGAATTTTCTTTTAATTCCATAATCAATGCCTTGATGCGAAGATTGGTGTTTTCATTATCCGTAACCTGATTCGTTATTCGTTTCCGATCTTCCGCCGTATTTTTCATTTCTCTGCCGAGTTCAATGTGAATTTCCGAGAAATCGCCGTATTTTTTCCAAATATCCCGCACCACTCGCAGCGTTTCCAAAATCACCTGTTCCACAATCGGATTTCGCAAAGAATGTTGTTTAAATTCTTCCAGATATTTTTCCAAATCGGCAACGGTTTTCCATTT
>JAITMJ010000003.1 GCA_031277475.1 Flavobacteriaceae bacterium | reverse complement strand
CTGTTCTTCTTTTTGCGCAAAAGAGAAAATCGGAACTGCCGTAATAATACAAAGTAAAGTTTTGAATACATTTTGCATAATCTTAATTTTTAAAACTCCTCAAAAGTATTAAAAAATGACTTCAATCCTTAATCTTGAGACAAACATAAAAACTTCAATCCAATTCTCAAAACCTATTTTCGCATAACTTTTACCCGAATTTCGGGTAAGCGGTTGCACATTAAATATTTTTTATATTTGTAAATGAAAGTAATGTGACATGACTAAAACTATTGCAGACAAAATAAAAAGATTAAGAAAGGATAACGGATTTTCTCAGGAAGAAATCGCAGAAAAACTCAATATTTCGCAATCTGCGTATGCGCGGTTGGAAAACGGCGAAAGTTATTCTTGGGCTACGCATTTAGAAAAATTAAGTGAAATATACGGTGTAAAACCTGAAAGTTTTCTCAATGATGATGCCAACCATTTTAGTAATCAAGAACAAGCCGGCGGAATGGCGTTTCAGTTTGTAGGAACCATCAATACCATCAATGCGCTTTCGGAAAAATTGATAGAACAATACGAAGACAGATTGCAAGAAATGAAAGACCGCATAAAAGAACTTAAAGAGGAAATCCGAGGTTTGAAAAAACAATAAGCAAAGCATTTGAAAATGTGCCGGAGGACTTGTATAAAGTTTTTTACGCATAAATACCTCCCGCTTTATAACCAAAAAAAGATTACAGACTTCAAAAAAATCTGTAATCTTAAAATTTGAAAATATTATTTTTTAGTTTCGAGATTCGGGGTTTCGTTAGAAGTATTTTTTGTTTTGTTCGTTTATTTTATCAAGAAAAAATGCAACAGGATAAGATAGTGTTTTATCTTTTATAGCCATATAGTATCATTTAATTCACACTGCAAAGATATAAAACATTTTAAAATCCGTCAATTTTTATGTATTAAATTAATCCAAAAAAAAGATTACAGACTTCAAAAATCTGTAATCTTAATTCTTCGACAGGCTCAGAATGACAAGTCGAAACTTCAAACTTTGAACCTTGAACCTTGAATTTTGAATTTAATTCATATCCTCAAACTCTCTTTTAGAGCCGACGATGATGCTTTGGTATTGTTTCAATCCGGTTCCGGCAGGGATTCGGTGTCCCACGATGACGTTTTCTTTCAATCCGTTCAAATCGTCCACTCTTCCGGCTACGGCTGCTTCGTTTAAAACTTTCGTAGTTTCTTGGAAAGATGCCGCCGACATAAACGATTTGGTCTGAAGCGCCGCCCGCGTAATGCCTTGCAAAACGGGAGTTGCCGTTGCAGGAAGTGCCTCGCGGACTTCTACCAACTTTCGGTCTTCGCGTTTCAATTTGGAATTTTCATCCCGAAGTTCCCGCGCCGTAATCATTTGTCCGGGTTTAAATTCTTTGGAATCTCCGGCTTCCGTTACCACTTTCATTCCGAAAATTCGGTTGTTTTCTTCCAAGAAATCGTATTTGTGTTCCAATGCGCCTTCCAAAAATTGGGTGTCGCCGCCGTCCACAATTTCCACTTTCGTCATCATTTGGCGAACGATGATTTCAAAATGTTTGTCGTCAATCTTCACACCTTGCAAACGGTAAACTTCCTGAATTTCATTTACCAAATATTCCTGAACTGCGGTAGGACCTTTAATTCTCAAAATATCTTCCGGCGTGATGGAACCGTCTGAAAGCGGCGAACCTGCGCGAACAAAGTCGTTTTCCTGAACCAAAATCTGGTTGGAAAGTTTTACCAAATAAACTTTTTTCTCGCCGGTTTTTGCTTCCACAATCAATTCTCGATTTCCTCTTTTTATTTTTCCGTAGGAAACCACGCCGTCAATTTCCGTAACCACCGCCGGATTTGAAGGATTTCTCGCCTCAAACAATTCGGTAACTCGCGGAAGTCCGCCCGTGATATCGCCCGCTTTCGCAGATTTTCTCGGAATTTTAATCAATATTTTTCCGGATTTTATTTTCTCGCCGTCGTCCACCATCAAGTGTGCGCCGACCGGAAGGTTGTAAGATTTTTGTTCCACGCCTTTGGAATCCACCACTTTAAGCGTAGGAACGGCTTTTTTATTTCTGGATTCGGAGATTACTTTTTCCTCAAAACCGGTTTGTTCGTCGATTTCCAATTGGAAAGAAACGCCTTGAATAATGTCTTCGTATTCCACTTTTCCGGCAGTTTCCGCGATGATTACCGCATTATAAGGATCCCATCTCGCGATGAGGTCGCCTCGTTTCACTTTATCTCCATGTTTTGCCGATAAAATCGAGCCGTACGGAACGTTGGCTACCATCAGCGGCGTTCGGGTTTCATTGTCCGAAACCAAACGAAATTCCGTAGAACGCGAAACCACAACTTCTGCTCTGTTTCCGTTTTCGTCTTCGGAATCAATGGTTCGCACTTCTTCCATTTCCACAATTCCGTCTTTTTTCGCTACAATTGAAGGATTTTCCGAAACGTTTCCTGCGGTTCCGCCTTGGTGAAAAGTTCTCAAAGTTAACTGTGTTCCGGGTTCGCCGATGGATTGTGCGGCGATTACGCCTACGGCTTCACCCATGTGAATCGGCTGTCCGGTTGCGAGATTTCGTCCGTAGCATTTGGCGCAAATTCCTTTTTTCGCTTCGCAAGTGAGCGGCGAACGAACTTCAACGGTTTCAATTCCCACATCTTCGATTTTTTTCGCTAATGCTTCATCAATGATGCCGTCTGCATTGACGATGATTTCATCGGTTTCGGGATGATAAATATCGTGAAGGGAAACCCTGCCCAAAATTCTTTCGGAAATTCTCTCTACAATTTCGTCGCTTTTTTTCAATGCGGAAACTTCGGTTCCTCGCAATGTTCCGCAATCGTCTTCCGTGATGATCACGTCTTGAGCCACGTCCACCAATCTTCTCGTCAAATATCCTGCGTCCGCCGTTTTCAAAGCGGTATCGGCAAGACCTTTTCTGGCACCGTGCGTGGAAATAAAATATTCCAAAATGGATAAACCTTCTTTAAAGTTTGCAACAATCGGGTTTTCAATGATTTCCGAACCTGCGGCTCCTGCTTTTTGCGGTTTCGCCATCAGTCCTCGCATTCCGGAAAGTTGTCGGATTTGTTCTTTGGAACCTCTCGCTCCGGAATCCAGCATCATATAAACAGAATTGAATCCGCCTTGGTCGTTTTTCATTCTTTGCATAATCATTTCCGTCAAACCTGCATTGGTATTCGTCCAAACGTCAATCACCTGATTGTATCTTTCGGTATCGGTAATCAGACCCATATTATAATTTGCCTTGATTTCATCAATGTTTTCAACCGCTTGTGCAATCATCGTTCTTTTTTCTTCGGGAATCACAATGTCTCCCAAACTGAAAGAAAGTCCACCTTTGAACGCATTGGAATATCCGAGGTTTTTCATATCGTCCAAAAATTTCACGGTGGTCGGGAAATTGGTTTCGGCTAAAATTCTGCCGATAACGTTTCGCAAAGATTTTTTAGTTAAAAGTTCGTTGATGTAGCCTACTTCCGGCGGAATAATTTGGTTAAACAAAATTCTGCCGACCGTAGTTTCTATGAGTTTGGTTTCCAATTCTCCGTTTTCGTTTTTCACCGGAAGTTTGCATTTCACTTTTGCGTTCAGCGAAACGCGTCCTTCATTGTAAGCGATTTCGGCTTCTTCGGGGGAATAAAACGCCAAACCTTCGCCGGTTACTTTGTAATCTTCCGTAGAATAGGCTTCTTTAGTCATAAAATAAAGACCGAGAACCATGTCTTGGGAAGGAACGGTGATTGGCGAACCGTTTGCCGGATTTAAAATATTTTGAGAACCGAGCATCAAAAGTTGAGCCTCCAAAATGGCTTCCGGACCGAGCGGCAAGTGAACCGCCATTTGGTCGCCGTCGAAATCCGCGTTGAACGCTGTGGTTACGAGCGGGTGCAATTGGATTGCTTTTCCTTCGATCATTTTCGGCTGAAAGGCTTGGATTCCCAATCGGTGAAGCGTAGGCGCACGATTCAAAAGAACGGGATGCCCTTTCATCACATTTTCGAGGATTTCATAAACCACAGGCTCTTTTCTGTCGATAATTCTTTTTGCGGATTTTACGGTTTTTACAATTCCTCTTTCAATTAATTTTCTGATAATGAATGGTTTGTAAAGTTCCGCCGCCATATCTTTCGGGATTCCGCATTCGTGAAGTTGCAAATCCGGACCTACCACAATTACGGAACGTGCGGAATAATCTACCCTTTTTCCCAATAGGTTTTGTCGGAAACGCCCTTGTTTTCCTTTTAATGAATCGGAAAGCGATTTCAGCGGTCTGTTGGATTCGGATTTTACGGCGGATGATTTTCTGGTATTGTCGAACAACGAATCTACGGCTTCCTGAAGCATACGTTTTTCGTTTCGGAGGATTACTTCCGGTGCTTTGATTTCTACAAGTCTTTTCAAACGGTTGTTTCGGATGATGACTCTTCGGTAAAGGTCGTTCAAATCCGAAGTTGCGAAACGCCCGCCGTCCAATGGAACCAAAGGTCTGAGTTCCGGCGGAATTACGGGGAGAACGCGCATAATCATCCATTCCGGTTTGTTGATCATTCTCGTGTTTGCGCCTCTCAACGCTTCCACTACGTTTAATCTTTTCAAGGCTTCGGTTCTTCTTTGTTTTGAACCTTCGTTGTGCGCTTTGTGTCTTAAATCGAAAGAAAGTGCGTCTAAATCTATTCTTTTCAACAGTTCTTCCACAGCCTCGGCACCCATTTTCGCGATGAATTTGTTGGGGTCGGAATCGTCAAGATATTGATTTTCAGCAGGAAGCGTTTCCAATATATCGAGATATTCTTCTTCGGTTAAAAATTCCATTTCCTCGAAATCCGAGCCGTCCGGTTTTTTGGCAACGCCTTGTTGGATGACCACATATCTTTCGTAATAAATAATCATATCCAATTTTTTGGAAGGCAAACCTAAAAGATAGCCCATTTTATTCGGCAGCGATCGGAAATACCAAATATGCGCAATCGGCACCACGAGATTGATGTGTCCGATTCTTTCTCGGCGCACTTTTTTCTCGGTAACTTCCACGCCACATCGGTCGCAAACAATACCTTTGTAGCGGATTCTTTTGTATTTTCCGCAGGCACATTCGTAATCTTTCACGGGACCGAATATTTTTTCGCAGAACAAGCCGTCTCTTTCGGGCTTGTGCGTTCTATAGTTGATGGTTTCGGGTTTCAGAACCTCGCCTTTGGATTCTTGAAGGATGGATTCGGGAGAAGCCAACCCGATAGAGATTTTGGTAAATCTACTGGATTTGTTTTTATTCGACATTTAAAAAATTTTTACGTAATAATTTTTCGGACTGCAAATTTACAAAAATTTATTGAAATGAAATAATTTGGGATATAGCCCTGTAAAATCTGTGGTCTTTTTACTTTTTAATTCGTTTTTCCACTTGCCGAGTAAAAGCCTTTGAGTTTAAAATTCTATTCAAATAATTGTAATACATTGATTCAATGAATGCTCGATGATATTCAAATTTTAATGCGTTTGGTTTGTCTTGTGGATAAATTTAGTCCCGAAAATCCACAAAAAATTTGTATTTTAGCACGCTCTTTTTTTAGACTGAAAAGATTAAGAAAAAAGACAGAATGTTTTATATTAAGTAATTGATAATCATACAAATAAAGATTTATGCAAAAAGAAGGTGAAAGATTGATTCCTATCAACATTGTTGATGAAATGAAAACGTCCTATATCGATTATTCGATGTCGGTAATTGTTTCCAGAGCGTTGCCGGACGTGAGAGATGGGTTAAAACCCGTTCACAGAAGAGTGCTTTACGGAATGTACGGATTGGGCGTTTTTTCAAATAGAAAACATTTAAAATCCGCAAGAATTGTCGGCGATGTTCTCGGAAAATACCATCCGCATGGAGATTCCTCGGTTTATGATGCGATGGTTCGTATGGCGCAACCCTGGAGTTTGAGATATCCGCAAGTGGACGGACAAGGAAATTTCGGTTCGATGGACGGAGATCCGCCTGCAGCAATGCGATACACCGAAGCAAGGCTCAAAAAAATTTCCGATGAAATTCTGGCAGATTTAGATAAAGAAACCGTAGATTTTCAAAATAATTTCGACGACAGTTTGCAGGAACCCACCGTTCTCCCCACAAAAATTCCGAATCTTTTGGTAAACGGAACTTCCGGAATTGCCGTTGGAATGGCTACAAATATGGCTCCGCACAACCTTTCGGAAGCCATAAACGCGATTTGCGCTTATGTTGACGACAGAGAAATCGGCATTGATGATTTGATGAAACATATCGTGGCTCCGGATTTCCCGACCGGCGGAATTATTTACGGATACGAAGGCGTTCGCGAAGCATTTCACACCGGAAGAGGCAGAATAATCCTTCGTGCAAAAGTGAATTTTGAGGAAATCGGGAACAGAAATGCCATCATCGTAACGGAAGTTCCGTATCAAGTGAACAAAGCGGAAATGATTGCCCGAACCGCAGATTTGGTGAAAGATGAAAAACTTCCCGGAATCCACGAAATTCGAGATGAATCCGACAGAAAAGGTTTGCGCATCGTTTACGAACTGAAAAACGACGCCATTCCGAATGTGGTTTTAAATCTTTTATATAAATATACGGCGCTTCAAACATCATTTTCGGTAAACAATATCGCTTTGGTGAAAGGTCGCCCGCAGCAGTTGAATTTAAAGGAAATCATCCATCATTTTGTGGAGCATCGCCACGAAGTTGTGATTCGCAGAACAGAATTTGAACTGAAAAAAGCCAAAGAACGCGCCCATATTTTGGAAGGTTTTATGAAAGTAATCGCCACTCAGGAAACTTTGGACAGAGCGATTTACATCATCAGACATTCCGCAACGCCGCAAGATGCAAAAGAAGGTTTGATCGCAGAATTTGAACTTTCCGAAATTCAGGCACAAGCGATTTTGGATTTGAGATTAGCCCGATTGACGGGAATGGAATTAGACAAAATTCGTGCGGAATATGAAGAAATAATGGCTTTAATAAAAGATTTGGAAGATATTCTTTCCAACGAACCGAGAAGATTTCAAATCATTAAAGATGAACTCCTCGAAATGAAAGAAAAATACGGAGACGAAAGAAGAACGGAAATAGATTATGCCGGCGGAGATATGTCCGTAGAAGATTTTATCCCGAATGAAACCGTAGTTCTCACGATTTCTCACGCCGGATATGTGAAACGAACTTCGCTTTCCGAATACAAAATCCAAAACAGAGGCGGAATCGGAAATCGTGCAGCCGCAGCCAGAGACGAAGATTTCTTGGAATACATCGTTTCCGCAACCAACCATCAATATATGTTGTTTTTCACCGAAAAAGGAAGATGCTATTGGTTGAGGGTTTTTGAAATTCCGGAAGGTTCCAGAACGTCAAAAGGCAGAGCCGTTCAAAATTTAATAAACATCGAAGCAGACGATAAAATCAAAGCATACATCCGAACCAACGATTTAAAAGATACGGATTATGTGAACCAAATGAGCGTTGTGATGGTAACCAAAAACGGAACCATTAAAAAAACGTCTTTGGAAGCGTATTCCAGACCGCGAACCAACGGAATCAATGCGATTGAAATCCGTGACAACGACCAACTTTTGAGTGCTTATCTCACGAACGGAAATTCCCAAATTATGATCGCCACCAAAAACGGAAAATGTATTCGTTTTCCCGAAGAAAAAGTGCGTGAAGTGGGAAGAACTTCCATCGGCGTTCGCGGAATCACGTTGGAAAAAGGCGATGAAGTTATCGGAATGATTGTGGTGAACGACGTAGAAAACGAAACCGTGCTCGTGGTTTCCGAAAAAGGCTACGGAAAAAGAACCGCCGTTGAAGATTACAGAATTACCAACCGAGGCGGAAAAGGTGTCATCACTTTAAACATCACCGAAAAAACCGGAAATCTCATCGCCATTCAAAATGTAACGGATGAAGACGGATTGATGATTATCAACAAATCCGGAGTCGCCATCCGAATGGGAATGGACGAAATGCGCGTGATGGGAAGAAATACGCAAGGCGTGAGAGTAATCAATCTGAAAAACAACGACGAAATTGCTGCCATTGCAAAAGTAGCGATGGACAAAGAAGTGGAAGATGAAGACGATGATGAAAATGAAAATACGATTGAAAACGAAACTTCCGAAACCTCCGAAACGCCTGAAAACAACGCAGAATCTACTTCTGATGAGCATTTAATTTCGGATAATTCTGAATCTGAAACCGAAGATTTTCCACAGGAAGAAGATTTGGAAGATGAAGCGGAAGATGAGGAATAGATTTTGAACTTTGAACTTTATACTGTAAACGATTTAAAGATTAGGTTTATTGGCATAACATAAAAAATATTAATTTTAAGCAAACCATTGAACCTCAATTTTAACCCCAAATTTCTTATATTTACGACAAATTAAAAATAAAATAATAGAATATGAAACGGACAATTTTAAGTTTTACAATGTTGGCGACCACGCTTGCATTCTCGCAGGAAAAAGAAATCAAAGCCGCTTTTAAAGCCATTGACGGAGATATTTCTACGGCAAATTCTCAGATTTCTGCGGCAGAAGCCATTATCGGAGATAAAACCTATCTCTTGGAACCCGAACTTTTGGAACAATATTATTATGTAAAAGGAACTTCATTGCTGAAATCCGGAAAAACTTTGGAAGGCGCAGCCTATTATTCGAAGATTTGGGATTTGGCAAAAAGTGAAATTTTCACCGGAAAAGATTCATCCAAAAACAAAGTTTATTTCGTGGGAAAAGCAGCAGCAGACGCTTCCGGAATTTCCGGTTTGAAAATGACTTCCTACACCATTACAACTACCGATAAAATCACCAAAGAAATTGATGCATTGGTGGAAAAAGTCTATGAAGCCGCTACCAAAGATTACAACGCAAAAAACTTTGAACCCGCAGGTGCCAAATTCAAAGAAACCTATCTTTTATTAAAAGCCAAAGGCGTGGAAAATGTGCAAACACTTTTCAATGCGGCGGTCAGTTATGAATTAGCAAAAAAACCGGAAGCAGCAGCGGAATGTTATATAGAATTAATAAATTCCGGACAAACCGGTGCGGAAACCACTTATACCGCAGTGAAAGACGGAAATGTAGAATCGATGAATAAAACCACTTGGGATTTGCTCAAGAAATCCGGAGCAACAAGCGGATATACGGATTTCAAGTCAGAAACTTCCAAAAGTTTTGAAAAAGATTTTTATGAAGGAGCCGTGCGTTCATTATATGATTCCAAACAATATGAAGATGCCATAAAATACGCGGATTTGGGAGTAAAAAAATATCCCGATAACGTTACCATATTGAATCTCAAGGGTTTATCTTACTACAATTCCGGAAAAGGCGAAGAGTTTGTAAAAATATTAAAAAATCAAATCGCTGCAAATCCAAAAGACAGCAATTCGTGGCTCAATCTGGGTGAAATGCTCAGAGAAAATCCGGCAACAGAAAATGAAGCCGCAGACGCCTATAAAAAAGTAGTAGAAATTGATCCGAACAACAAATTTGCTTATATGCGACTCACTTATATTACAATGGGAGACGATGAAAAAACAATGGAGAAATACAACACTTTGCGAAAATCAGAAAAAATGGACGATGCCAACAAAGTTTTGCAAGACCGAAGAGAACGTTTTCTAAAAGCACTTCCCTATGCAGAAAAATGGTATGCTTTGGATTCCGAAAACATTGATGTGGTTACATTGCTTGCGGCATTTTACAGAACAGCAAAAAACGAAACCAAAGCTACAGAAATGAAAGCAAAAGAAGCAGAATTGAAAAAAGAATAAAAAATGAAAGCGGGATTAAATCCCGCTTTTTTTCATTATTGGGCAATCCAAAGTTTCCAAAACCTCGGGAGTTTTAGCATAGAATATCCTGATGTCAAATTCAGGGGGTCATTCAGAATAAAAATTTTTCATCTCGTCCTGCTTGTCTCCTCCAAAAATACGAGACATACCTCAAACAAAAAATTCGTAAATTCGCCGTTATTAATTCTAAAAAATAAAAAATAATATGTCAACTTTTGCTGAAAAAATTGCACAGGCAGGAAATTTTTTGCCGATTAACGGAACTGATTATATCGAATTTTATGTCGGAAACGCAAAACAAGCAGCGCATTTCTACAAAACCGCTTTCGGATTTCAAAGTGTGGCTTATGCGGGACCGGAAACCGGCGTTCGAGATCGGGCGTCTTACGTTGTTCAACAAGGAAAAATCCGATTGGTGTTTACGTCCGGACTTAATTCAAATTCCCCGATTTGCGAACATCAAAAAAAACACGGAGACGGCGTGAAAATTCTTGCACTTTGGGTAGACGATGCTTACAAAGCGTTTGAAGAAACCACAAAACGCGGCGGAAAACCGTATCAGGAACCGATGACTTTAACCGATGAATTCGGCGAAGTGAGAACTTCCGGAGTTTATACTTACGGCGAAACCGTGCATTTGTTTGTGGAGAGAAAAAATTACAACGGCGCATTTATGCCGGGCTACGAAAAATGGGAAAGCGATTACAATCCGAGTGAAGTTGGTTTGCTTTATGTGGATCATTGCGTTGGGAACGTCGGCTGGAACAGGATGTTGCCTGTGGTAAAATGGTATGAAGATGTGATGGGATTTGTGAATATTTTGAGTTTTGACGACAAACAAATCAACACCGAATATTCCGCTTTGATGTCGAAAGTGATGGCAAACGGAAACGGCTACGCAAAATTTCCAATCAACGAGCCGGCGATTGGAAAAAAGAAATCTCAAGTGGAAGAATATCTTGATTTTTACGAAGATGAGGGCGTTCAGCACATTGCCGTTGCCACGAAAGACATCATCCACACCGTTACCGAACTGAAAAAACGCGGTGTAGAATTTCTTTCCGCACCTCCGGAAGCGTATTACGAAATGGTTCCGGAACGAGTCGGCGAAATTGAAGAAGACCTAAAAAAACTTGCGGAATTGGGAATTTTAATCGATTGCGATGAGGAAGGCTATTTGCTTCAAATTTTCACAAAACCTGTGGAAGATCGCCCCACACTTTTCTTTGAAATCATCGAAAGAAATGGAGCGCAAAGTTTCGGCGCCGGAAATTTCAAAGCCTTGTTTGAATCTTTGGAAAGAGAGCAGGCGAAACGCGGGAATTTGTGATTCTGAAGTTGTTTTTTTGTAATTTTTTATGAATCGGATGCGTGAATTATTAAAGATTTAAAAACAATCAAAAACCCAACGCTTCGACTTTTGCTAATTGTAACACACTGCCAAACCAAAAGCAAAAAGTCGGCAGTCACCCGCTATTTCTGCATTCTTGCGACTTTGGAAACGCCTTTGATGTGTTTCAGTTTTTTCAGAATTTCCTCTAATTGAAATTTGCTTTTCACTTCGAGAATGATGGTTCCGGTGAAAATCCCGTCGTTGGAATTGATGGAAATACTTTTCATATAAATTTGCATCGAAGTGGAAATGATTTGCGTAATGTCGCTGATCATCCCGATTCTGTCAATCCCTTCAATGTGAATTTTCACGCGGTTTTTAAAACTTTCCGCGTTCACCCATTTTGCGGGAATCACGCGGTAATCGTATTGTGCGCGCAGATTTATCGCATTCGGACAGTTTTCGTTGTGCACTTTGATGCCGTCTGAAACGGAAATAAAACCGAAAATTTTATCGCCCGGAATCACCGAACAGCATTTTGCATAAGTGTAGTTCAATTTTTCCTCCTCTTTTCCGAAAACAATCATATCCAGATTGGTTTCCGGCGTTTCGTCTTCGCGAAAAGTCGGGATATTTTTTGCGGGATTTTTCCTAAATCTGGAAAGAAAATTGTTCAGCCTGTTTTTGCTTTCCAAATATTTGCGGATATCGTTCGCGCCGAAAGTTCCGTCTTGAAAGCCGAGAAAAAGTTCCTGTGAAGTTTTTAGCCCGAAAAATCTTTGCATTTTATTGATTTCCGAATCGTTGAAATTCAGTTTTGCGTGTCGAAGTTTTCTTTGCAAAACTTCTTTTCCTTCGGCGGTGAGCGTGTTTTTCTGCGAATTTAAAAACGTTTTTATTTTCGATTTCGCTTTGGAAGTTACCACGAAATTCAGCCAATCTGCTTTCGGTTTTTGATTTTGAGAGGAAAGAATATCCACGCGATCGCCGTTTTGCAAAACATAGGAAATCGGGAACAAACGTCCGTTTACTTTCACTCCCAAACACCTCATTCCCAGATTGGTATGAACGGAAAACGCAAAATCCAAAGCGGTGGAACCTACCGGTAAAATTTTGATTTCACCTTTCGGCGTGAACACAAAAACTTCTTTGGAATAGAGGTTTAGTTTGATGTCGTCCATCAATTCTCCGGCGGAAAGTCCCTGCTGATGCTCCAAAACATCGCGGATTTCTTTCACCCAATTTTCCAGATTTTTTTCCTCGTTGGATTGTCGGTAGCCTTCTTTGTATTTATAATGTGCGGCAACGCCTTTTTCGGCGATGTCGTCCATTCTTTCGGAACGAATTTGCACTTCCACCCATTTTTTATCGGGTCCGAGAACCGTCAAATGCAAACTTTCATAACCCGTAGAACGCGGCTGCGAAATCCAATCGCGCATTCTCAGCGGATTATTGTGATAAAGGTCGGTAACGATGGAATAAATTTTCCAAGCGAGAAATTTTTCATTTTTTGCATCGGATTTGTAGATGATTCTGATGGCATAATTGTCGAAAACTTCCTCGAACGGAACACCTTGTTTAAGCATTTTTCTGTAAATCGACGAAATGGCTTTGGCTCGACCTTTTATGGTAAAACTCAAATCTTCCGCTTTCAATTGTTCGGAAACTTCTTTGGTAAATTCTTCCACATATTTTTCGCGTTGTTCTTTGGCGAGTTCGAGTTTGGTAGAAATTTCGTTGTAAACTTCCGGATTGTTGAATTTCAATGCGAGGTCTTCCAGTTCGGATTTTATGTTGTAAAGTCCCAATCTGTGGGCAATCGGCGCATAAATGTAAGCCGTTTCCGAAGCGATTTTTTTCTGTTTTTCGGACTCCATGCTTTCCAAAGTCCGCATATTGTGAAGTCGGTCGGCGATTTTAATGAGAATCACGCGGAAATCTTCGGAAAGTGTGAGGAGTAATTTTCTATAGTTTTCCGATTGAATCGAGATATTTTGGTGATTCATTATCGAAATTTTCGTCAGTCCGTTGACGATATTTGCAATTTTTTCTTTAAAGATTTTTTTAATGTCTTCGTAGGTATATTCGGAATCTTCGATAACGTCGTGCAACAAAGCGGCGGCGATGGAAGTGGCACCCAAACCGATTTCTTCGGCTACGATTTTGGCGACTGCAATCGGGTGAAAAATGTAGGGTTCGCCGGTTTTTCTGCGTTGATCTTTGTGCGCATCCAAAGCCACATCGAACGCTTTGCGAATCAATTTGTTGTTGTTTTCGTCGAGCGTTCGATAAGTATTGGAAATCAAATCTTTATAGCGTGTAAGGATTTCCTTGTTTTCTACTTCCAAATCGTAAACCATCTTCGTGCAAACCTTTTTATCTCTACGAAAATACGAAAAAAATGTAAGAGTTTGGAAATGTGGTTGTTTGGTGAGTGTGCTAAACACATTAAATTCTTCAAACATTCTATCCTCAAAAGATGTAAAACAAAATCATTAAGAAGTTAAGATTTATTAAAATTCCCTGATGTATATTAATATCTCAATGGCAGGCTAAACGCATTAAAAAATATTAATCTGTCGTCTTTTTTTAACGCAAAGATTTCTATTTTTTCCGGATTTTTCGAAAACGCAAAGGCATTTTATTTAGCAAAGGCTCACGTTCTTTTAATACGTTTTTCCGGTTGCTGAGTAAAATGCCTTTGCGTTTTCAGTCCTGAATTTGATTCAGGGTTAAAAACTCTTTGCGTTAAAATTATACTTAAATATTTTGCAATTATTAAATACATTTAATTTATTTATTAAAAATATTTGAAATTTTAATGCGTTTAGCATATCTCAATAGTTTTATTCAATATTTTTATTGGAAAATTATTTATTTTTGAGAAAATTTTTAAATGAGGGATCTCACTGCATTTATTTTAATTCTTATTATGAATTTCACATTCGCTCAGAAAAAATACGTTCTCGTCATTCATGGCGGTGCCGGATCGGTAACCAAAGAAAATATGACTCCCGAAAAAGAAAATGCCTATAAAGAAAAATTGACCGAAGCCTTGAAAGCGGGCTACACCGAACTTCAAAACGGAAAAACTTCGGCGGAAGCGGTTCAGTCGGCGATTGTGATTTTGGAAGATTCGCCGTTGTTCAATGCGGGAAAAGGTGCTGTTTTTACCAATGAAGGAAAAAACGAATTAGACGCTTCTATTATGAGCGGAAAAGACAAATCCGCAGGCGCGGTTGCCGGTGTTCACACGATAAAAAACCCGATAAAAGCGGCGATTGCCGTAATGCAAAACTCCGAACATGTGATGCTTTTGGGAAAAGGTGCCGAAAAATTCGCAAAACTTCAAGGTTTGGAAATCGTGAATCCTAAATATTTTTGGACGGAAAATGCTTGGGAAAGTCTGCAAAAAGTGAAACAAAGAGAACTCGAAAAACAAAAGAAAATTTCAGAACACGAAAAAAATTACCCCGATTATTTTGAAATCGACCACAAATTTGGAACGGTAGGTTGCGTGGCGTTAGACCAAAACGGAAACATCGCTGCGGGAACTTCCACCGGCGGGATGACGAACAAAAAATGGAACAGAATCGGAGATGCGCCAATCATCGGAGCCGGAACCTACGCCGATTCTGAAGTTGGGATTTCTTGTACAGGCTGGGGCGAATTTTTCATCAGAGCCACCGCCGCAAGAACCATCGCCGCAAAAATGGAATATCAAAACAAAGACATCAAAACCGCCGCTCAAGAAACGCTTGATGAAATTGAAAAAATGGGCGGAAATGGTGGTTTAATCGCTCTCGATAAAAACGGAAACATCGCAATGCCGTTCAACACTCAGGGAATGTTTCGCGGCACTGTTTCGGAAAACGGAGAAATTGAGGTGGAAATGTATAAATAAATTTTTCCTTTTGCCTTTTTTAAGAGTGTTTTTCCCATTGTTTCTTTTTTTTTATCTTTGAATAAAACTCCCCGAAAAATGAAAAAATACATTTTCTTTCTGTTTCTGCCCGCCGTTTTGTGGGCGCAAAAACCGACATTCGTAACCGCAAAAGTGGATGCGGCAACGGTTTATTTCAATGCTGCGGAAATTTCTCAATCGGCAAACGTGGAACTGCCGGCGGGAACTAATGAAATCGTCATCAAAAATGTTTCGGAATATTTGAATGAATCCACCGTTCTCATCGGTGCTCCGCCAAGCGTAACGGTTTTGTCGGTTCAGTTTACCAAAAATTATATTTCCGAATACGATAAAGATGAACAACTATCTGCATTAAAAAGTGTGCGCGACAGTATTAAATTGATTCAGAATCAATTAGCACAAATCGGAAACGAAAAAAATGCCGTCAACAAAACCCTTGAACTTTTGGATAAAAATCAGCAGGTTTACGGCGCAAATTCGGGGTTGAACATTTTAGACCTCACGAAAATGGTAGATTATTACAAAACAAAACGCACCGAACTGAGCAACAATCTTTTAGCATTAAATGAAAAAGAAACCAATTTGAACGATTTGCGGGATAAACTAAATTCCAAACTTTCCGTAAACGAAAGCAAAGCGGAAAATATTTCCAACGGAAAATTGATTTTGCAAGTGATGAACACCACCGCCGGAAATATCCCGTTGAAAATCAATTATTTGAGCGGTGCTGCCACTTGGTCGCCTTTCTACGATTTGCGAGCCGACAATGTTTCCTCGCCGATAAATATGCTTTACAAAGCGCAAGTAACGCAAAATACGGGCATTGATTGGAAAAAAGTAAAACTCACTTTGTCCAGCGGAACGCCGAGCCAAAGCAACCAAATTCCGGAATTAAATCGTTGGTTTTTAAGGTATTATAATCCTTATGTCGTAGGTAATTATTCAAGAGCAAAAGATACGGTGTCTGTTGATATTCAGGAAGTTGTTGTTATGGGAGGAATAAAATCTAAAAATAGAAACAAAAGTACAGCGGAAATATCCGAAGAAGATTTAAGAACCAGCACCGTAAATTCTGAAATCAAAGAAAATCAATTAAATGTAACTTTTGAAATCGATATTCCTTACGATATTTTGTCGAACGGAAAACAGCACAGCGTGGCTTTGAAAGATTTGAAAATTCCGGCTTCGTATAAATATTACGCCGTTCCGAGATTGGATCCGGACGCTTTTCTGATGGCAGAAATCGGGGATTATTCAAAATACAATCTGCTGAAAGGCGAAGCAAACATTATTTTTGAAAATATGTATGTCGGCAAAACTTTCATCAATCCGAATGATACCGCCGATACGCTGCGTTTGGGAATGGGAAAAGACAAACGCATTTCCATAAAACGGGAAAAAATAGCGGATAAATCCGGAACAAAATTTTTCTCCTCGTACAAGGAACAGACTTTCACCTACGAAATTTCGGTGCGAAACAACAAGAAAGATGCTGTGGAACTCACTTTGAAAGACCAATTTCCGCTTTCCACAAACAAAGAAATCACGATAGATCTTTTGGAAGACGGCAACGCAAGCGTGGACAAAGACAGCGGCTATCTTTCGTGGGAAATGAAACTCGCCCCAAACGAAAGCCGAAAACTGCGTTTCAGCTACAAAATTCGCTCGCCGAAAGACAAAACGATAGAGAATTTGTGAGGGTAAATTTTTAATGTTTTTTCAAAATCTTATCTACAACTATTTGTGCCAATTTTTCTTTGCTTTCGTGTGTCCAACCGGCAATATGAGGTGTTACGATTGCTTTTTCGGAATTTAATAAAAACCGGAAATCTGCATTTTCGGATTCCAAATTTTCAAAAGAAGGCGTTTCGTATTCCAAAACGTCGAGGGCTGCGCCTTTTATTTTTCCGGATTTTATTGCCGAAACTAAATCTTTGGTTTTCACGTTTTTACCGCGAGAAGTATTGATGAAATAAAAATTTTTCGCCATTTCGGAAATGAATTTTTCATCAATTAAATCCTGCGTTTGCGGCGTGAGCGGAATGTGCAAACTCAAAATATCCGCTTCGTTTTTCAGTTGGTTTAGGGAAACTTGCGTAGCAAATTCATCGGAAAGATTAGGCAAAATATCGTGAAAAATCACATTCGTGCCGAAACCCGAAAGTCGCTTTGCAACTGCTTTTCCCATATTTCCGTAGCCGATGATTCCAAAAGTTTTCCCCAAAAGTTCGTCGCCCCGATTTTCCTCTCTTTTCCAAATTCCGTTTTTCACTTCGTCGGAAGCGATGAAAAGGCGATTCATCAAAACGAGCAACATTCCCAAAACGTGTTCTGCCACGGAATCTCTGTTTCCTTCCGGCGAATTGATGAGTTCTATTCCCAAATTTCGGGCGGTTTCCACATCTATATTTTCCATTCCCGCACCGATTCTTGCAATGAATTTCAAATTTGATTTTTCGAGAAAATTTTTATCCAATGAAATCCTGCTTCGGATGATGATTCCGGCATAATTTTTTATTTTCTTTAGAATTTCATCGTAATTTGAAATATAATCTTCATCGATTATAAAACCTTTTTCGGAAAGTTGTTCCGAAATCAAAGGATGGTTTTTGTCTAATTGAAGGACTTTCACTTTTTTAATAATTATGTCCAAAACAGAAAAAGAGAAGTTGTAAAATTTGTTCCTTTAAAGTAAAAAATCTCTCTATAACAAATGTAACACTTTTTTCGCAAATCACCGGTGAATTAAATAATATAGACTGGCTAAACGCATTATAATTTTATATATTTATAATGAATAAATTAAATATATTTAATAATTTTTAATGGTTCAAGTATAATTTTAATGCAATAGATTTTTAAAAAGGGTTTGAAAATATTTTAAATGCAAAGTCGTTTTACTCGGCAACCGGAAAAACGTATTAAAAAAGAACGCAAACCTTTGCCAAATAAAATCCTTTGCGTTTTAAAAATAGAAATCTTTGCGTTAAAAAAATGCAGATTAATATTTTTTAATGCGTTTGATCTGATAATATAGATGTGATAAGTTCTGAACAGCATTGGCTACGCCAAACCAATTAGGTCTTTAAAAAACAGCAGCAGAGGCAAAATGTCCTAAAACGATAAGATTCCCAATCTTTTTCTTATTACTTTTTCCAATGAGTTTTTTTTCAAATTATATTTTATATCACAGGATGTTTTTTTCATATTTTCAATACAAAAAGCGTTGAACAGATGTGTTGAACTTACAATTTTTAGAAACTGAAAATCAGATGTACAAAAGTGCATAGTTTTAACTATATTTGAAACCAATAAAATCTTGAAAAAAATTCTCGCATATCGGTTTTCTGCATTTGGCGATGTTGCAATGTCGGCAGTGGTTTTCCGCGAATTTTCAGAGCAAAATCCTGATGTTCAAATCATTATGGTAACGCGGGAAAATTTTAGAGATTTATTTAATGATATTCCGAATATCATTTTTAAAGGTTTGGACTTCGACGATTATAAAGGCGTTTTTGGAGTTTATAAATTAGCCGGACAATTGATAAAAGAATATAAACCGGATTATGTGGCTGATCTTCATGATGTTATTCGAACAAAAATTCTTTATAATTTTTTTAAAAGACGCCGCTACAAAGTTTTCGTCATCAATAAAGGCAAAGAGGAAAAAGAACACCTGACCGATGTTTGGAATTTGGATAAAAAGCAACTGAAAACCACCGTAGAAAGATACGCCGACGTTTTCCGAGAAATGGGTTTTCCCTTGAAATTATCAAATGAATATCGCATTAAAAATTTTAATAAAAAAGGAATTGGTTTTGCACCTTTTGCCCAACACAAAGGGAAAATGCTGTCTTTAGAAAAATCTTTTGAACTGGTAAAAATCCTCTCTGAACGTTCGCCGATTTTTCTGTTTGGCGGCGGAAAAGAAGAAACCGAAATTTTGGACGGTTGGGAAAAAAGCATCCCGAACACGAAAAATCTCGCCGGAAAAATGACACTGAAAGAAGAATTGCAAAAAATTTCCGAATTGGAAATAATGATTTCGATGGATTCCGCAAATATGCACTTGGCGAGTTTGGCGGGAACGCGCTGCATTTCTATTTGGGGAGCCACACATCCTTTCGCCGGATTTTTGGGCTACGGACAAAGCGAAAAAGATGTGGTTCAGATAAAAGACCTCACATGCAGACCGTGCTCGGTTTTTGGCGACAAAGAATGTTATCGCGGAGATTATGCTTGTTTGGAAGAGATTAATATTCAAGATATTATAGATAAATTAATTGAAAAATCCTGTTTTTTTTGAAAATTATCTCTACATTTTATTCGATTTTTTGAAGATAAATTTTGCAGAAATAAAAAATCGCTACATATTTGTCGAACCGAAATCTCAGATTTTTAGTCGGTTCAAAGTATTTCGATTTTACATCTGGAATGCTCAAGAGGATGAAACTTTGTAGGAGTACAAAAAAAATCAAAAGTCAAAAGCAAACAGCCAATCGTAAAAAATATTACCGAAAATGGTAATAATTAAAATGAAAAATCTTGAACTTTGAGTTTTTAAATTTTTAAATCATTAAATATTTCAATTAAATTATATGAATTCTCAACCATCCAAAAAAGAAATGCTTTACGAAGGAAAAGCGAAAAAAATTTATTTAACGGACAATCCTGAAGAAGTCATCGTTTATTTTAAAGACGATGCCACAGCGTTCAACGCGCAGAAAAGAGGACAAGTGGAAAAAAAAGGCGAGATGAACAATGCCATCACTACATTGATTTTCAATTATTTAAAAGAAAAAGGAATCCAAACGCATTTTATAAAACAACTCAACGAAAGGGAACAATTAGTGCAAAAAGTTTCGATAATTCCTTTGGAATTCGTGGTTCGCAATTATTCTGCGGGAAGTATGGCTCAGCGTTTGGGTGTGGAAGAAGGCATAAAATCGCCGGTTACCATTTTCGATATTTGCTACAAAAAAGACGAATTGGGAGATCCTCTCATCAATGATCATCACGCGGTTTTTCTCGGAGCCGCCACTTATGATGAATTGAAAAAAATGTATCAACTCACCGCCGAAATCAATGAAGTTCTGAAAGAACTTTTCGACAAAATGAATATTATTTTGGTGGATTTTAAAATCGAACTCGGAAAAACTTCGGACGGAACAATAGTTCTCGCCGACGAAATTTCTCCCGACACTTGCCGACTTTGGGATAAAGATACTTTGAAAAAATTAGACAAAGACCGCTTCCGCAGAGACCTCGGCGAAGTTTCCGAAGCCTATGTGGAAATTTATGAAAGACTGAAAAAAGTTTTGAATTAGACTTTTTTTGACTCTTGAACGTTGAATAAATAAGACATAATACTGAAAAATAGTTGAGACAACCTTATATTATTGAGTTCGAACAAGGTTTCTTTATGTGAAAATAATTTTCAATTAATCTTGATTCTTGGCTCTTTTTTTGCCAACATCGGAATTGAAATCAAGCCCATTACCAACATAATGATGATTTGCAATGTGTGCGAAATAAATGCGTAACTCAACCCGATTTCTGCACCTTCATCGGGATTTTTTCCCATCGAAAAAAACAATGCGGCAATTCCTGTTCTCATCGCAAAATGAAACGCTCCGAATCCGCCGGAAGCGGGAATCATCATTCCCAAAGTTCCGATAACGATGATGTAGAATCCGTCGGCAACAGAAAAATCCGAGGTTTCCGGAAGCGAAAAACACACGAGATACGCCGCAAAATAATAGCAAATCCAAATCGCCAAAGTGTAAAAAATGAATTTTCCTTTTTGTTTTAATTTAAAAATGGATGTTATGCCTTGAAAAATTCCATCAATAAAATTAATAATTTTCGCAAAAAACGGATATTTTATTAAATATTTTTTAAATCTAAAAAACGCAAAAATTCCGAGTATTAAAACTAAAATTGCCGCTATCAAAATAATCGGATTGATTTTAATATTGGATTTTTCGTAAAACGACAGAATCGCATCGTGTTTAAAAAGCATCGTCAGAACCAAAAAACCGAGCATACAAACGAAATCCACGATTCTTTCCAAAATAATGGTTCCGAAAGATTTGTCTGCCGGAATTTTTTCTACGCCGTACAAAGCCGTTGCCCGCGCAATTTCTCCGCTTCTCGGAATGGTGAGGTTCATTAAATATCCGAAAGAAACCGTCCACAATGCGTTGGAATTGGAAATTTTGTAACCGAGCGGTTCAAACAGCAAATTCCAGCGAATCGCCCGAAGCCAATAAGCAAAAACCCCGAAAAAAGCGGAAGCAAATACCCAGAAATAATCGGCTTTCAGGAAAGCGTTTTTTATTTTTTTTACATCCAATCCGCGCAAAGCCAACCACATAAAAAGTGCGGCAAATGCAAGGGAAACGACAATAGTCAGAATGGTTTTCAGCAGATTTTTTTTCATAATTTTTTAAAGCCATAAGCAAAAAGCCAACAGCCATCCGCTACGTTAAAAGATTTGTTTTTTCATCGGGAAAAATAATTTTTGGCTGAAATGTTTTGGCTTCTTCCGGAGGCATTTGTGCGTAAGCGATAATGATGATGATGTCGCCTTTTTGGACTTTTCTGGCAGCCGGACCGTTCAAACAAATTTCTCCGGATTTTCTTTTTCCTTTTATAATATAAGTGTCGAAACGCTCGCCGTTATTCACATTTACAATGAAAACTCGTTCGCCGACAATCAATCCGGCGGCGTCCATCAAATCTTCATCAATGGCGATGCTTCCCATATAATCGAGGTTGGCTTCCGTAACGCGAACTCTGTGGATTTTCGATTTAAAAACTTCTATAAGCATGGCGCAAATTTAAGAATTTAAAATAAGCAACTGTCAATAAGCCAAATTGTAATTAAGAATTTAATAATTTGAATGCCGATTTTTAAAAGTCTTTATTCATAATACTTAGACAATTTTAATCGTCTGAAAACCAAGTAAAAACAAAAAAAAACAATTATAAACTTTTAAAATATTTGGGGGCTAACAATATTTTTTTAATGATTTTCATTAAAAAAATTTGCACAATATGAAATTTGTTATATATTTGTCTAAATTAAAATACTAACTTTTTTAAATTAATTACAATTATGAACAAGTCTGAATTAATCGACGCAATCGCAAAAGATGCGGGAATCACAAAGGTAGCAGCTAAAGCTGCTTTGGAATCTTTCATCGGGAATGTAACTTCTACTTTGAAGAAAAAAGACGGAAAAGTTGCTTTAGTGGGCTTTGGAACTTTCTCAGTTGCTGAAAGAGCAGCAAGACAAGGTATCAACCCTGCAACTAAAAAACCAATTAAAATTGCTGCTAAAAAAGTAGCTAAATTCAAAGCCGGCGCTGATTTGGCAGCTGCTGTTTCCGGCGTTAAGAAAAAGTAATTAAACCAAAAAAGAGGTTTAAACCCTGTCGCAAAGGCAGGGTTTTTTATTTTCACGGTGCTAAACGATATATTTTCCAAACAGAATTTTCCAACCAGTACAAAATCCTGTCGTGTAAACGATTCGGTCTGCCTTGCCAAAACTCGATTTCATAAGGTTTTGCGAGGTATCCGCCCCAATGTTTCGGACGCGGAACCACACCGGAATCTTTATATTTTTCCTCCAATTCTTTCAATTTGTTTTCCAAAAATTCACGGTTCGGAATCACTTCGCTTTGCGGAGAAACCGCCGCTCCGATTTGGCTTCCTTCCGGTCTGGATTGGAAATATTCATCGCTCATTTCCTCCGAAACTTTTTCCAATTTGGCTTTTATGATCACTTGCCGTTCCAAACTCGCCCAAAAAAAATGCAGACAAGCGCAGTGGTTTTGTTCCAAAGATTTCCCTTTTTTGCTGTTGTAATTCGTGTAAAAAACAAAACCGTTTTCATCGTAAGATTTCAGTAAAATTATCCTTGTTCGCGGGCAGCCATCGGCTTCCACCGTAGAAACGGACATTGCATTTGCCTCAAAAATTTCGGTCTCGTCCGCCAGACGAGACGCTTCGGCAAACCATTTTTTAAATTGCGCCATCGGATTTTTTTCGATTTCATTTTCAGACAGTTGGCTCTTGTCGTAAACTTTTCTTTTATCGTGCAGATTTTCCATTCCGTATTTTTTTAATATATTTGAATATGAACTTCTCCTACAAAGATAAAATTTTAATTTCCACGCCCGATGTTTCCGGAGATATTTTTTCCAGATCGGTGGTTTTGATGATTGCTCACGATGAAAACGGCGCATTCGGTTTAATTTTAAATAAAAAAAATGAACGGTTGAGCCGATATTTCAGAAATTTTTTTGGGTTTAATACCGATATTTACGAAGGCGGACCTGTAGAAACCGGCAAAATTTTTCTCATCGTAAAAGGAAATCCCGAAGCCGTAACCGAGTTTTACACGAAAATCAACAAAGATTTTTATCTGACGGAAGATTTGGAAAATGTAACAAAAGCGGTTTTGGAAAACAAACTGAATTTGCAAAATATCAAGGTTTTTTCGGGATATTCCGGTTGGTCTGCACATCAGTTGGAAAACGAAATTTACCGAAAAATGTGGACAATTGTGGATGTTTATAATTTGGATTACACTTTGCCGAACAATCAGAATTTGTGGAAAAACATTATGCAAAATCTCGGCGGCGAATTTTTGCTTTGGGCAAACGCTCCGGAAGATGTGAGTTTTAATTGATGTGTTATGAAGTTCATCTTTTTTCCCTTTGAATGAGAGTGAAAAGAGGCTGTCTCGAAAGCACGCAGATGACACAGATTTTGCAATTTACGCAGATAAAAGAAAATACCATTTTTACAACAATCTGTACTCAGACATATAAAATCGGCGTTATCCATACTGTCGGTGTTATCTGTGTGCCAAATTACTTTTAAGACAGCCACATTTTCAGGTTTAAATTCGGCATTACGAAGATTTTCCGAGCAGCAGAAGTTCATCCACGCGGATTTCGGTAACGTAGCGTTTTTGTCCGTCGTTTCCGTCGTAACTTCTATACACTATTTTTCCTTCCACCGCGATTTCTTTTCCTTTTTCCACATATTTTTGGAAAATTTCTGCGGTTTTTCCGTGGGCTACCAAATTGTGCCATTGCGTTTCCTCCACTTTTTCGCCTTTCGCGTTCGTGTAGAAATCCGATGTTGCCAAACTTACTTTTGCAAGCAT
>JAITMJ010000143.1 GCA_031277475.1 Flavobacteriaceae bacterium | reverse complement strand
CTGCTTGCCGCAAAAGAAAAAGCCTCGCTTTTACACGGCGAAGGCGAAAGTTTGAAAAAAGCGGAGGAATATTGCAACCGCGTAAAACCTTTGTTCGACAACATTCGCAACGCTTCAGACGCTTTAGAAATGATGGTGGACGATGAACTCTGGCCAATGACGAAATATCGGGAAATGCTTTTTACAAGGTGAAAACTTGGCTTCTTGCTTTTGGCTTATCGCGCTGAGTGAGGTCGAAAGGTTTTTAAACTATATACTGTTTTCATAGTTAGAAAAACCTACTAATCTTACTGATGAAAACATAAAAAGAACACTATGTTTACTTTTATTCCTCAAAATACTCAAACAGAAAATCGTTGTACGGAAAGCGCGAGATGTGGATTTTGTGGACTTCGTCGTAAATTGTTTTTTTCAGTTCGGGAAAATTTTCTTTTGTAAGAGCCGAAATAAAAACCGTCGGGTGTTTGGATTTCGCCATCCATGTTTTTTTCCATTCGGCGAGGGAAATGTTTTTTCGGGTGGGCGGCGTCAAATCGTCTTCGGCTTTTTTTTCGTAGGTGAAACCATCTATCTTGTTGAAAACCATAATTATAGGTTTTTTGTAAGCCTCGATTTCCTGAAGAATTTGATTTACGGAAACGATGTGGTCTTCAAAACTTTCGTGCGAAATATCTACGACGTGAACCAGCAAATCCGCCTCGCGAACTTCGTCTAACGTAGATTTAAAAGATTCCACGAGTTGGGTCGGCAATTTTCGGATGAAACCGACTGTATCTGTGAGCAGAAACGGCAAATTTCCGAGAACTACTTTTCGGACGGTGGTGTCGAGCGTGGCAAAAAGTTTGTTTTCGGCAAAAATTTCGGATTTCGACAAAGCGTTCATCAGCGTGGATTTCCCGACATTGGTGTAGCCGACCAACGCCACGCGCACCATTTTTCCTCTGTTTTGGCGTTGTGTGTGCATTTGTTTGTCTATGCTTTTTAATTTTTCTTTCAGCAAAGAAATTCGGTCGCGGATGATTCTTCGGTCGGTTTCGATTTCCGTTTCGCCCGGACCTCGCATTCCGATTCCGCCGCGCTGCCGCTCCAAATGCGTCCACATTCTCGTCAATCTCGGCAAAAGATATTCGTATTGTGCGAGTTCTACTTGCGTTCTGGCGTAGGAAGTTTGCGCTCTTTGAGCAAAAATATCGAGGATGAGATTGGTTCTGTCCAAGATTTTTATTTCCAATTCGAGTTCCAGATTTTTCAGTTGGGAAGGCGAAAGTTCATCATCAAAAATGGCGGTTCCGATGTCGTTTTCCTTGATGAATTGTTTTATTTCTTCGGCTTTTCCTTTTCCTACAAACGTTTTGGAATCCGGCTGCGAAAGTTTTTGCGTGAATCGTTTTTCAACTTCGGCACCGGCGGTGAACGCCAGAAATTCCAGTTCGTCCATATATTCGCGGAGTTTTTCTTCGTCTTGATCTTTGGTAATCAAACCGACCAAAACTGCTTTTTCGTATTGATGTTCTTTTTTTTCTATCATCGTTCAATTCAATGTTCAATGTTCAATGTTCAAAATTCAAAAATTCAAAGTTCAAGGTTCAAAAATTCAAAGTTTAAAGTTTAAAGTTTTTTGTCATTCTGAGCGAAGTCGAAGAATCAGTGTGACAAAATGTTCAAGGTTTAGGGTTCATAAAAAAAACTATCATCATCAAATAATATGTTTCGCTCTTAAAATTAACGCTATTGGCACAAAAAGTGCAACAAATTCAAAGATAAACATCATCGGAAACAGAAACATTCTCCATAAAAATCCGAACAATTTATAATCTTTTCTAAAAGTGTTGTAATATCCGAAAGCCATAAACCCCGGAGTTAAAATGAAATAACCGAATAACTCTAAAAATATTTCTATGGATTTAGGGAAAAGTTGAGGTATATTGTTTATCGGAATAATAATCAAAACACCGAGAAATATAAATGCGGAAACGATGATATGCTCACTGAAATTCAGTTTTTTTCTTCGGAACAAAATAAAACTGTTGAACGCCAAAAATGGAATAAAACAGAAAAAAATATATTTTTCATAATTATTGGTGAATTCCTCTAATTTTCTTTCTATTTCACTGGAATATTTGATGTTTTCAGGAGTTGTTTCGCCTATGCTTCCCAAGAAAATATTAATCCCAATCATAAACAAAATGAAATAAAAAATGTTGTAATATTTCACTCGTTTTCCGGAAATGTAGTCCAACGCTGCTTTTCCGGGTCTCAACAAGGCTTCTTTTGCGGTAAAAAACATTCCGCGCTCAAAGTGAAAAGTGCCATGCAAAAGGTCGTGCATCAAAAAATGTCTAAAACTGATGCGGTGTGTAGAAGTTTTTTGTCCGCACCCCGAACAGAAATTATCATCAATTTCTTTTCCGCAGTTCAAACAATATTTGCGCGGTTGCTTTTTACGAGGATTTGGTTTTCGGACGGGTTTCATTGATTAGAATTTTTACAATTGATTTGACGACTTTCGAAGTCGAAGTGCCAACCTGACAAACATACACAGAATATTAATATTGCTATATTGACAAATATTAAACATTGATTATCAACTTATTACAAATCAACATCCATTATGTTTAATTATTGTATATGGATTTTTAACAACACTTATGATTAATATGTTTTTTTTCATGCGGTAAATTTATTTCTTGTTTTTTAATTATACAAGGGTTAGGACTGTAGTCAACAAAATTAAATTGTGGATAATTTGTAATTTCTGCTCACCAATGACTTAGCAAAAAAAATGTTAAAAATCAGGTTTTAATTTTTGCATATTTAAAAAATTAATTTATATATTGCGGTACGAATAAACAGCAATAAGTAATGAAGCAAAAAGTGCAGTATGAATTTCCGATGCATTGTCTTTCCGAGATTTTGTATGAATATTTGGCAAGTGCAGAAGGACTTTCGGAATGGTTTGCAGATGAAGTAGTAGAAAAAGGCGATGATTTCTATTTTAGTTGGAGTGACGGTCCCACGGAAAAAGCAACTTTGATACGATATAAACCCGAAAATTTTGTACGTTTTCGTTGGGAAGAAGATGAGGGAACAAAATATTTCTTTGAAATGGCGATTATGATTGATGAAATTACAGATGATCTTTCTCTGAACATCATAGATTTTTGTGAACCCGAAGACGAAGAAGAAACCTGCCTATATTGGGAAAACCTGATAGAAAATCTCCGAATAAAATTGGGTGCGGCATAAAAATTTCCTGTTTTTAATTATCTCGTTCTTATCATTTGGTTCTTTCAATTTTACAAACCGGAACAGGATTTATCTTGTGTTGAGCGGCTTTGTGCATCTTGTCAAAAATTTTGAAAACTTCAAAATCTCGTCCTGAATAATCATTTTCGGTTTTTGTTCCGTATTCTTTCTGTATTTTTTCCAGTTCGGGATACGTTGCCCCGATTTGCTGCTCATCGGTTTTTTCGGCATCCCAAAGTCCGTCTGTCGGAACAGCATTTTTAATATTTTCCGGTAGATTTAAAAATTTTGCCAAAGCGAAAACTTCCGTTTTATACAAATCTCCGATTGGGGAAACATCCACACCGCCGTCTCCGTATTTCGTGAAAAATCCGATTCCGAAATCTTCCACTTTATTTCCGGTTCCACAAACCAAAAATCCGTGAATTTGCGCATAAAAATACAATGTGAGCATTCTCAAACGCGAACGGACATTAGCAAAAGCGAGATCTTTGTTTGGAAATTCATCATTTTTCAAATTAAAAGTTTTATAAATTTCATCGAAAACGGAAGTCAGATCTATGCTTTTTCCGATGACGTTCGGAAATTTATTTTTCAGAAATTCAATGTGTTCCAAAGCGCGTTCGGATTGTTCAATTTTTTGACGAATCGGCATTTCCAACGTCAAAATTTCCAATCCCGTCATTGCACAAAGCGTAGAAACCACGCCGGAATCCACGCCTCCCGAAACACCGACAATATAACCTTTTGCACCGGATTTTTCGGCATAATCTTTCAGCCAATTTACGATATGATCTACTTTTTTTTGCATACTTTAATTTGAATTCGTTTTTTTAATTTAATCTTTGAAACGGTTACAAGAAAGAGTTATTTTTGTTTTATGCGAAAATATGAAATTCTTTCAAAAGGTTTTTTAAAGGAAATTCACGAATTAATTTGCTGATTATATGCATTTTACAAAGTTAAAAATCCGTCTCTGATTTCTATCGGACAGTGGTGAAAAAAAACGTAAATTAGCAAATGAATTTTTATTAAAAATCGCAATTACAACCAAACAAACACAGCAATGAAAAATTTATTCCTAACCTTTGTTTTTATTTTTGCCGCAAACGTTGCAGACGCGCAATACAAAAGCATCAATGCTATTTTAGACCGATTGGAAGAACGAAAAGGCATCAACCAAAATCTGGAAAATGTGAGCATTGACGATAAAAAATTTGTGCTGATAAAAGATTTCAATGACCACACGGAACGGCTTTTCATAGTGATAAAAGGTGATCACGCAACTTATGTGGAAATTTTTGACGACAAAAAAACCGGCGAATCTTCGTCCAACGTTTTCAGTGGAGATGTGGTACGAAGCAAAAAAAATGTAGTTTCCATTCGTTGCGATCTGCTGGAAGGCGAACAAATCATCATTCCGATTACCAAAACACTTTTGCTCACCAAACAAAAAGATATTTTATACCTTATTGATATCAACAGCAAAGAGCGATGGATAGACGAAAAAGCGTTTGGAAAATAAGGAAATTTAGAATCTGATGTGAGCAACCTTTATACGAAAGCCTGCGGATTGAAAACCATTTTTCTAATGGGACGGCAAAAGTAATTTACACGCAGATAACGTTGATAGTATGGACAAACGCCAATAATGATGTTTTCTTTTATCCGCGTAAATCTGCAAAATCTGTGTCATCTGCGTACTTTCGAGACAGCCTCTTTTAATTTTTTGAGTTTTCCTTTTATCATTTATCTGATGACATTTAAAGTGTCATAAAATCCATTTTCACCCAAGAAAAAGTTGATTCCGAAAAAAAATCCGTTCAAGTGTTTTTCTTTTCCCAGATTAAAACCGTAACCGAACTTCATTTGCATTAAATTGAGAGCGTTTATTCCTATGCTCGGTTTGAAATTTTTGGTGCTTACGGAAAGTTCGGTAAGAAAAAACTCCTCAAAAGAATAATTAATGTGAAATTCCGGAATTGCAGTGAATTTTTTATTAATGGTAGTTAAGTAAGTTCCGGCTCCTACATTGAGTGCTTCCGAACTTCTTTCCGAAAGTCTGTAGTCCAATCCCGCAAAACCGGCGCTCCGACCAACGTATTGATAACCAATATTTAACGCTATTCCCTGTGAAAAATAATTTATAGGAATCAATAGAAAAAACAGTAAAATAAATGCTTTCATCTTGTAATAAATTTTATTTGCTAATTTCGGTTTTTTCACTTTTTTTATCTTGATTTTTGACCTTAATCAAAGATTTCACCCGCAAAAGTTTTTCCAAAAGTTCTTCGCGAGAATTTGCCAAAACATTGATGTGCCCCATTTTTCTGCCCGGTTTTGTTTCCTTTTTTCCGTAGAGATGAACGTAGGTTTTCGGAATTTTCAGCACGCTTTCCAAACCTTCATATTTCACAATTCCGATGGAATTTTCACCGCCAACCAAATTCAGCATTCCCGAAAAACCGAGCGCATCTACATCTGCCAATGGAAAATTTTTCAAAACCCTGTAAAATTGCTCAAACTGAGAATTGGCGTTGCCTTCCTGAGATTGATGTCCGGAATTGTGCAATCTCGGAGCGGTTTCGTTTACCCAAACTTTTCCGCTTTTGTCGAGAAACAATTCGATGGCGAAAAGTCCGGGAGAATCGGCGGCGGCAACAAATTTTCTGCAAATTTCATCTATTTGATTTTGTGTGTTTTGCGAAATTTCGGCGGGACAAATATTGAAATCCAAAAGGTTGAGTTTCGGGTCGGCAACCATTTCCGTTACAGGAAAAATTTTGATTTCTCCGCTTTCATTTTTGGCAACGATCACGGAAAGTTCCTTCTCGATGTTCACAAGTTTCTCCACAACCGAAGGCAAATCCCAAAGGTTTTGCAAATCTTTTTCGGAGAAAATCATCTGCACGCCTTTCCCGTCATATCCGCCGGAATTTAATTTTTGAACAAAAGGCAAAGGGAAATCGAGTTCGTGTTTGTTTTGAATAATTTGAAATTCGGGACTTGGAATTTCGTGTTTTTTGTAAAACGTTTTTTGCAGAATTTTTTGCTGAATGGTTTTAATGATTTCGGGATTTGGAATAATTTTAACACCTTGATTTTCAAGTTTTTCCAAAGCATCCACATTCACATGTTCGATTTCAACGGTGAGGACATCTTTATCTTTTCCGAAATTCAAAACGTCTTCAAAATCATTAAAATCGCCTTTCGTGAAATGCGAAATACCGGCGCAGGAACAATCCGGATTTGGGTCTAAAACATAGAATTCATCGTCGTATTTCAACGCTTCTTGAATAAACATTCTCCCGAGTTGTCCGCCTCCCAAAATTCCGATTTTCATTTTTTTTATCCCCCTGTCAAAATACGCCGAGGAATGCGTTTTTATTATTTTTAATTCTACTAATTTTTGATTCAAATCTCAATTTTCATTCATCAATAAAGGTTCCACATTTGAATAATCTTTAATCACTTTTACGGTAATCGGCGCAAGGATTATTCCTACAATATTGTCTAGCATATTGGCAACAGAAAATGTAATAAATTCATCCGTTGATTCGACATCATATCGGAAAATAAATTGTCCTATAATATTATTGATGATCCACAACGTCCACCAAAGCCATAATAAACTTGTTGTAAAATCTATGCTCGCGGCATTTTTTGAAATTAATTTTCGGGTTTCGACATATAATTCCCGCATAATTTGATACGGTCTGAATAAATTCAGTATCGGAACAAACCAACTGCCCGCAGCCCAACCTTCCGAATAGGAAAGATATCTTGTTCTTTGATGCAAATTGTAATACGCTCTTCTGAACCACATAATAAAAGTGATTGCTGAAATGATGAAAGCGATAGAATAAAGGAGAGCGAGAGTGCTTTGTCTACTGTCGTTGACGTCAATATCCAATGTGTCGGGCATATTTTCGGCGGATATTTTTAGAAGCAAATCATACTCAAAATAATTCGAAATAAAACTTGCAATTTCTAATGCAAAAACAATCCAAATCAATATGATTGCGTTTTTAGCCCTTTGTTTGTTTGGTTTTAAACTTCCCATTTTAATTTTTTTGTTAATGATTATGTTCAATGTATATTCGGATGCGCCACAAAAAACATATATCATATTATAAATATGCAATGCAAAATAATTAATAAAAATTATTCTGTGTTTTTTCCGGAGAAAAAAAACATAAAGCCAAAATTAAAAAATATTCTTATCATAATTCTGTCTTTCAACACTATGTTACTCCCGAAAACCTTATCATTAGAAACGAAAATACAAAAAAAGCACATTTTCTCAAACGTGCTTTTTTGAAATGTATTATTTTGATTATCAAAGATTTAAGTCCATAAGATCGATTCCGAAATGGATTCCGTTTTTGCTTGGAAATTGGGCGTTGCCATTGAAAATCGGGGTGAAATCTTTTTTGATGAACAGATTGATTCCCGCGTAACGCACACTGAATTTTGCTCCGAAAAGAAACGTGTTCACGCCGCTGTCCAAAGTATAATCGTATTTTTGAAACTTGCCGTTTTCATCGTGATATTTCACTTTCACAATGCCGCGAAGATTGATTCCCACATAAACGCCAAGTCCGATTCTGAATTGGCTCGCTTTTCCGTCTAAATATTTTTTACCTTCATAATCTATGTATTTCGGATTCAAAACCCATTGAAAATCAACAGGAAATGTGAGGTAAACATTTCTGAGTTTCGAGCGTTTCAGGTTTCCGTCCGCAAAATTTTCAAAATAGATTTCGTCTGTATTTTGCTCTACAACCAAAGGTTTTTTCGGCATATAAGTATCGCTTCTGTATGCAAAACCGTATCGGATGAAAAACGGACTTTCGTAGTTTCCGAGTTGTCTTTCCCTTCTCGCCTGGATTTCAAAACTGTGCGAGTTTCCGATTCTCATTTTGGAATCTTGTTCAAACGGATTCAAACTTCCGCCGCTTTTTGTGAGGTTTAAAAACGCATAACTCACCGAAAGATCATCGTTTCGCAGGAAATCTTTGGGTTCTTTCTTTTTTTTGTTTCGCGAAATTTTAATTACCGAATCATCGTTGGCATAAATAATCACCGTTTTTGATTTTTTCACCGTGTCCGAACCTCTCATAAACACTGCATTTTTCACGATTACTTTCGTGTCGTTTTCCAAATGTTGCTGTTGAGCATCCACTTTTTCATTGATGATTTGTTCGTATTTTGAAGCGATATCGTCGATTTGCTTCTGTTTTTCTTCGGAAGAAATTTCGTTTTGTTGAAACTTTTTTTCCATTTCTTCAATTTCGACATTCATTTTTTCTCTTTCGGAAACCACGATGCTGTCGATGTTTTGCGTATAATTTTTCATTCGCGAATCCAATTCCGGATTTTTCTGCGCGAAAAATGTTCCTGTTCCCAAAATCGGGAAAATCGTAATTAGTATTACTGTTCTTAGTCTATTCATTGTTTTTTTGTATTAATGTATTTTTTGTTGTATTAATGGTATAATGTATTTATGATTATTTAAAAATTTAAGGATTTAAAGGTATTGTCTTTACTCTTTGCTCTCAACGTCTATTTCTAAAGACGAAAAAAAATTAAAAAGGTTGCCTGAAGTTTTTGTAAAAAGTCCATCGCCTTTGAAATGACGACTGCTACGAAAGAAATTTCGGCATCACAAATGGCAACGTATTGCCAAATTGCTGAAAATACACGTTGACGAAATCTATGAAGAAGATGAAATTCCTTTACCAAAATTTGAAAACATTTCATCAAGCCATAGTTAACAACCTGTACAACGTCATTTCAAGCATGCAACGGAAAAATCAACTTTTTCAGAGTTTGAAAATTTGGTAACTTTGCCTCGTCTTTCTCGTAAATAAAATGAATTTCTAAAAACATTGCATACTCGAGACCGAAACATTTTACAAAAAAATATGAACAAGCACGGAATATTTTGCATCTCAATAGATTTTGAATTATATTGGGGAATTCACGACAAAAAAAGCATTGAAGAGTATAGCGAAAACATTTCAGGCGTTTGGACAGTGGTTCCCAAACTTTTGGAACTTTTTAAAAAATACAATATTCATGCAACTTGGGCGGTTCTTGGAGCCATGATTTCAGAAAATCTTGATGAATTACAGGAATTTACGCCAACTGAAAAACCTGAATATCACGACAAAATTCTCTCGCCGTATTACAAACTTTATGACAAAATAAAAACCCTGAATCCCCAATATATTTTCGGAAAACCGCTTTTTGAAACATTGAAATCTGCACCAGATCAGGAAATTGGGACGCACACTTTTTCGCATTATTATTGCTTGGAAGACGGACAAACCAAACTTTCTTTTGAAGCCGATTTGGATGCTGCGAAAAAAATTCTGAAAAAAAACGGAATTGATGCAAAAGCATTCGTTTTTCCGAGACACCAGCTCAACGATGATTACATCAAAGATTTCCCAAAATTCGGAATTGAAACCTATCGCGGAACCGAAAAAATTTGGTACAATTCTCCCGCAAAAACCGGAACTGAAGGTGTTTTAAAACGCGCTGTTCGTTTTGCGGATTACTATTTTCCAATGTTTTCGCAGCACTGCCAAAGTATTTCCGAAGTGAAACAAAATGAAAATCTGTATATGATTCGTGCAAGCCGATGGTTTCGTCCGTACAGCGAAAAATGGAAAAAACTGGATTTTCTGAAACTGCGAAGAATAAAAACGCAAATGAAATACGCCGCAAAAACCGGAAAAATATTTCAATTGTGGTTTCATCCTCACGACATCGGAAAAAACATTGAGGAAAATTTTCGCCAATTAGAAATTATTTTAAAATATTTTGAAGTTTTAAAAAACAGATGTAATTTCCAAAGCAAAAATTTTGCAGAGATAAAACTAATTTGTCAATCCCGGAACTCAAATGAAACTCTCCATTCCTAAAAATACAGAACTTTCCGCTGTCATCGCTTTTAATAAAGAGATTTATCCATCGAGAAAAGGCATCGAAAAATCTTTTGATTGGAGGTTTTTTGCAAATCCTTTTCAAAAAAACGGGATTGAAAATTCTTTCATTTTGCTGAACGAAAGCGAAATTTTCGGACAATTTCTTTTAATGGGAACGAAATTTTTGTACAACAATATCGAATATTCCGGAGCTTGGGGAACAGATTACATCATAAAAGAGCAATATCGTGGAAAAGGCTTTGGAAATATGCTTGCCGAAAAAGTGATGAAATCCGAAAACCATTTTGACGTAAATATGTCCGGAATTTCGATGAAAATTCATTTGACTTTTGATGAAAAAATCGTTGGCAAAGCCTCTAAATTTATTTTCGTATCGCGTCCGTTCTCATTATTAAAAGTGTTTTTCAAAAAGCAAAATCCAAAACCCTCAAAAACTATATCCGAAAAATTCGGCAATTTTATTTTAAAAAGAGATGTTGAAAATATAAATTTTAATTTTGAATTTAATGAAAAAAATTCCGTTGTATTTAGCCGAACAAAAGAATTTGTGCAATGGCGATATTTCGCGGAAACCGATAAATATTTTTTCTTTCAAAATGAGAAAAATAATTCTTATTTCGTATTGCGAAACGTGGTTTGGAAAAGTTTAAACGCATTGCTTTTGGTAGATTATCGTTACAATTTTTCAGCCCCTAACCAATTTTCGGAAATCATTAAAACCGTAAAAAACATTTCAAAAAAACTCGGTAAAGATGTGATTATAAACGTTTCATCCAATACCGAAGAATTTCCGATTTTAAAGAAAAATCTTTTTTTTAAGTCCAAAAACGGAATGCCGATTGCCACTAATTTTCAGCAAAAAATAGAAAAAATATACATTAATTTTGCCGATTCGGATTTGGAACATTTTTATGGAAATTCCAAGTGGAGTTAATGACAGCCCATTTCCGAATCTAACTTATTAAAATATAAAAATATGGTCATCAAAACGGCGAATTTTGTAAAAAGCAGCAAACAATGGCAAGATTGTCCCGAACCGAAAATTCCCGAATATGCTTTTATCGGAAGGTCGAATGTAGGAAAATCATCGCTTATTAACGCCATATTGAACCGGAAAGATTTGGCAAAAACTTCGCAAACTCCCGGAAAAACGCAACTTATCAATCATTTTTTAATTAATGAAACGTGGTTTCTTACGGATTTACCGGGCTACGGCTATGCAAAAGTTTCGAAATCTCTGCGGAAAGATTTTGAAAAATTAATTACCAATTATATTCTGAATAGAAAAAATTTAGTCAATCTTTTTGTTTTAATTGATATTCGACATCATCCACAAAAATTAGATTTGGAATTTATGCAGTGGTGCGGAAAAAGCGGTATTCCTTTTTCCATTGTTTTTACGAAAATAGATAAATTAAAACCAAACATTGCAACTGAACATACGAATATTTATAAAGAAGAACTTCTGAAATTTTGGGAAGAATTGCCTGAAATATTCACAACTTCCGCCGAAAAAAAACAGGGAACAAAAGAAATTTTAAGTTATATTGATAAAATCAATGCCATTTTATAAATAAACCTCAAAAGGTTCATTACTGATGTTCAGAACCATCATGTGAATTTTTAGGATCATGGTTTTTGAAGACTAAGATTTTTTAACTCAAACCAAAAGCCTCATCACTTCATCCGCCAATTCATCGGCTTTTTCTTGAGATTTTGCTTCGGTGTAAATCCTGATAATCGGCTCTGTGTTTGATTTTCTTAAATGAACCCAACTTTCGGGAAAATCAATTTTAACGCCGTCAATCGTGGAAATTTCCTCGTTTTTAAATTCGTCTTGAATCTTTATTAAAAGCGCGTCCACATCAATTTCGGGGCGGAGTTCCACTTTCTTTTTTCCCATAAAATATGCGGGATAAGATTTCCGAAGTTCCGAAACCGTTTTGTTTTCTTTTGCTAAATGCGTGAGAAACAATGCGATACCAACCAAAGAATCTCTCCCGAAATGCAAATCGGGATAAATAATTCCGCCATTTCCTTCGCCGCCGATGACTGCGTTTTTTTCCTTCATCAAATTCACGACATTCACTTCGCCAACGGAACTTGCAAAATATTCCGAATCGAGATTTTTCGCAACATCTCTCAAAGCACGGCTCGAGGAAAGATTGGAAATCGCCGCTCCTTTTTTGTGCCTCAAAAGATAATCCGCAACCGCAACCAAAGTGTATTCTTCGCCGAACATTTCGCCGTTTTCGTCAATCAACGCAAGCCTGTCCACATCCGGATCCACCACAATTCCCAAATCTGCATTTTCTTTTTTCACGAGATTGCAAATATCCGAAAGATGTTCCTTCAAAGGTTCGGGATTGTGCGGAAAATCGCCGGTCGGTTCGCAATATAATTTCACAATTTCGCAGCCCAATTTTTCCAAAAGTAGCGGAATGGAAATCCCGCCGGTAGAATTTACGGCATCCAAAACCACTTTAAATTTTTTAGTTTTAATGATTTCCGCATTCACCATCGGCAAATCCAGAATTTTTTGAATGTGAATATCAAATCCGTCTTTTCGCATTTCGTAAGTTCCCAAATCGTTTACTTCGGCGAAATTAAAATCCTCATTTTCAGCCAATTCTAAAACTTCTGCGCCGTCTTTTGCGTTGATAAATTCGCCTTTTTCATTTAATAATTTCAAAGCGTTCCATTGTTTGGGATTGTGCGAAGCCGTCAAAATAATTCCGCCGTCTGCACTGAGTTCGGGAACCATTATTTCAACAGTCGGCGTTGTGGAAAGTCCCAAATCTACTACGTTTATTCCCAATCCTTGCAAAGTGGCGGCAACCAAAGATGAAACGATTTCTCCGGAAATCCTCGCATCTCGACCGATGACGAGCGTCAATTTTTTTTCGTTTTTCGTGTTTTGAAGCCACGTTCCGAATGCCGATGAAAATTTCACAATATCGAGCGGCGTAAGATTGTCGTTCACTTTTCCGCCGATGGTTCCGCGTATTCCGGAAATGGATTTTATTAGAGACATATTTTTAATTTTTACAAAAATACAGGATTGCGGGCAATGAAAAAAAATAAAAAGTAAAGAGACAAAAAAACAAAAAAATATCTACTTTTGCAAGCATGAATTTCATCCGAAATCATTTTGCGAATCTGCTCACTCTGGGAAATCTTTTTTCGGGTTGCGTTGGTATAATTAATTTAATATCAGGAAATTATGAAATTACGGCAATTTGTATTATCGTTTCTTTGGTTTTAGATTTTTTTGACGGATTCGTTGCCAGAATTTTAAAATCCGATTCCGATTTGGGCGTTCAGTTGGATTCTTTGGCAGATATGATCAGTTTCGGATTTCTTCCCGGAATGGTGATGTATAAAGCGCTGGAACCTTTCGGAAACGAAATTTCAGGAATTTATCTTCCGTTTGATTTAAAATATTTCGGATTTCTGATTACGGTTTTTTCCGCTTTACGATTGGCGATTTTTAATGTGGACACCGAACAAAAATATTATTTTAAAGGCTTAAACACGCCTACAAATACGATTTTGATTTTCGGATATTTTTACGTTTGCAAAGTTTTGGGGCAATACAGTTTTTTGATGATTAATCCTGTTTTTTTATTGATTTTCATATTGATTTCATCTTGGCTTCTCATCAGCCCGATAAAAATGATTTCTCTGAAATTTCAATCCAAAAAACTGAAAGACAATTATCCGAAAATAGCATTATTAATTGGCATCATATTAATTTTAATATTTTTTAAAACCGCCGGAATTCCGCTTGCGGTGATTTATTATATTTTGATTTCATTGATTTTTCAGAAAAAACTTGGAAAATCCTGAATTTTGAACCTTGAATTTATGAACATAAAACTTCACAAACCGCTTTGTATTTTCGACCTCGAAACCACAGGAACCAATATCGCGAAAGACAGAATCGTGGAAATCTGCATTTTGAAAGTGAATCCGGACGCTTCTCGCGAAAGCAAAACTTGGCTCGTAAATCCGCAAATACCGATTCCGAAAGATGCTACGGAAGTTCACGGAATTTCTGATGACGATGTGAAAGATGCACCCGTTTTCAAAGAAATTGCACCAAAAATTATGGAAATGATTTCCGGCAGCGATTTGGGCGGATTCAATTCCAACCGATTTGATGTTCCGCTTTTGGGAGAAGAACTCTTGCGTGCAGGATTGGATTTCGATTTGGAAAAATTCCGACTTGTAGATACGCTCGCCATTTATCACAAAAAAGAACCGAGAAATTTGTCGGCGGCATATAAATTTTATTGCAACAAAGATTTGGAAAACGCCCATTCTGCCGAAGCCGATGTGTTGGCAACGTTTGAAGTTTTGGATGCGCAAATCGCTAAATATGAAGATCTTCCGAACGATATTTCGGGACTCAGTGAATATTCTCATCGAAAAAACTTTGCGGATTTAGCGGGTTTCATCGCTTATGATGATGGCGGAAATGAGATTTTTACATTCGGGAAATACAAAGGACAAAACGTGAAAGAAGTTTTCCGGAAAGATGTAGGCTATTTCGGTTGGATTCAAAATGCTGATTTTCCTTTATATACAAAGAAAATTCTGACGAGAATACAGTTGAGAAAATAAATAATTTGGAATCTCTAAATCTCAAACTTAAAATCTCAAATCTCTAAATTTTATTGACATGAAAATCATTTGCATCGGAAGAAATTACAGCAAACACGCTAAAGAATTGGGAAATGAAATCCCCGAGAAACCTGTCATTTTCATTAAACCCGACACTGCTGTTTTGCAAGGAAATGATTTTTATCTTCCGGAATTTTCCGATGACGTGCATTATGAATTGGAAGTGGTTTTGAAAATTTCCAAAGGCGGAAAATACATTCAAAAAGAAAATGCAAACAAACATTACGAAGAAATCGGGTTGGGAATAGATTTTACGGCGAGAGATTTGCAAAACGAATTGAAAACCAAAGGTTTGCCTTGGGAATTGGCGAAAGGTTTTGACGGTTCCGCAGCGATAAGTAAATTTTTCTCAAAAAATGATTTTAATATTAAAAATATTAATTTCGATTTAAACAAAAACGGAGAGCAAGTTCAGAATGGTTTTACGAAAAATATGATCTTCGGTTTTGATGAAATCATTGCTTTTGCATCACAATATTTCACGCTTCGAGTCGGCGATTTGATTTTTACCGGAACTCCGGAAGGCGTTGGAAAAGTAGAAGAAAACGATATTCTGGAAGCATTTTTGGAAGATAAAAAAGTTTTGGATTTACGGATTTTGTAAAAATAATTTTAAGAATCAAATCAATCTTCTCCTTTCATTTTTTCAGCATTTTCCGCCATAATTACGGCATCCATCATTTCTTGAATATCGCCGTTCATATAAACATCGAGGTTGTAAACGGATTTGTTGATTCTATGATCCGTAACTCTGCCTTGCGGATAATTGTAGGTTTTGATTTTTGCGGAGCGATCTCCGGTAGAAACCATCGTTTTTCTTTGTGCAGCGATGTCTCCTTGAACTTCCTGCAATTTGATGTCGTATAGTTTTGCGCGAAGCATTTCCATCGCCAATTCTCTGTTTGCGAGTTGGGAACGCGCTTGCTGGCAAATCACCACGATTCCGGAAGGTTTGTGCGTGAGCTGAACTTTGGTTTCCACTTTGTTCACGTTTTGTCCGCCCGCTCCGCTGGAACGCGAAGTTTGCATTTCGATGTCGGCGGGATTGATTTCCACGTCCACTTCTTCCGCTTCCGGCAAAACGGCAACCGTGATTGCGGAAGTATGAACTCTGCCTTGGGATTCGGTTTCCGGAACGCGCTGAACGCGGTGAACGCCGGATTCAAATTTCATAATTCCATAAACGCCGTCGCCTTCCACTTTCATAATCAATTCTTTATAGCCTTTGGATGCTTCGTTGGAGTCTGTGATTTCGTGTTTCCAGCCTTTTTGTTTAAAATACATCGAATACATTCTGTAAATATCTTCCACGAAAATTGCCGCTTCATCGCCTCCGGTTCCGGCTCTCAGTTCCACGATGGCGTTTTTATCGTCTGCCGGATCTTTCGGGATGAGAAGCACTTTTAATTGCTCTTCCAAATCGGGAATTTTTTCTTGCGCTTCGAGTTTTTCCATTTTTGCCAAGTCCGCCAAATCTTTGTCCGAGCCGTCTGCAATGATTTCGTCTGATTCTTCAATCGTGTCCAAAGCAGATTTATATTCATCATAAATGTTCACGATTTTTCCCAAATCGCTGTATTCTTTATTCAAAGCGGAATATTTTTTTTGGTCTGAAATAATGTTCGGCTGAATAATCAGGTCGGCAACTTCATTGAAACGTTGTTTTATGGCTTCCAATTTGGGAATTAAGGACTTTGACATCACGAAAATTTTACGGCTGCAAAGATAAAAATTTTGAGGTTAAGAGATTTAAAAGTTTAAAGATTGACGGATTAAAGAACTAAAAATATCAAAAGGAATCATTCATTTTTACATTTATATATAATTAAAGATCAATAAATTATACTTTCAAGTTTGTTCTAACCGAAAGAGTTTTTAATCATCAAACAAGAGAAATCAATAATAATTGTTTCACAAATATTGGCGGGTTTTTCATAATTTTTTGACAATCTTCGAAAACCGTTCAGCCATGCAAAATGGATTATTGAGTTCGACTAAAAAACAAAATACTGCCGACTTTCTATGTTCTTGAAATGATTTTACCTGTAAATCCAAAGGCATTTCACTAATTTCATCTAAAATTTAGATTTGCAACTAATCTAAAAATCCATTTAAACAACGGATAAAATAGCAGAAATCCGAGTACAAAAATTGAAAATCGGGAAAGCAAATCGCCGGTTCGAGTGTAAAAAGTTTCGCCGTCATAAAGATTTATTTTCGCAAACAACGCGGTTTCGTCTCCATAAAAAGTATCTTCCAAAATTTCACCTTTTGCGTTGATGTGTGCAGAAATTCCGCTGTTGGCGGCGCGTGCAATTTCTCGGCGGGTTTCTATCGCACGAAGTTTTGCGTAAGAAAGCAGTTGTTTATGCCCTTGCGAAACGCCCCACCAAGAATCGTTCGTCATAATTCCCAAAAAATTCGCGCCTTTTTTCACATAATCGGTTACAAATTCGCCGTAAACACTTTCGTAGCAAATAATCGGTGCCATTTTTCCTTGATTATATGGATTGGTAAATACTTTTCTTTCTTTGTCGATGCCGAGTGATGATGTGGTTCCGCCGAAATTCAGCATCAAATCGCCGAGAATTGGTTTTAAAATACCGATGTACGGAAAAATTTCCACGCCCGGAACCAATTTTGCTTTGTGATAAACTTCGATTTCTCCATTCGAGACGATTTGAATTGCCGTGTTGTAATTTTCTATCCAAACGCCGTCTTGGATTTCGTAGGCTCTGCTTGGTTTTTCATCGGCGTTAAAGAAAAATCGGTGCGAAGAAACGCCTGTTGCGAACACAGATTTCGGATGTTTTTCGAGGAAATTTTTAAGACCTATTAAAGTAAAACTTTTTTCAAAATCGGTTTCCAAAATCGAGCCGCTTCCCGGAAGTGCCGTTTCGGGAGCGATATAAAAATCAATTTTTCCCGCAGATTTTTTTTCGGCGAGTTCCAAAAGTTCGGATTGAATTTCGGCGTTGTCTTTCACATATTTTTCGTTGTACGGATCGAGGTCGGGCTGAAGCATCAAAACGTTGATTTGCCCGATTGGTTTTTCATCAAAATTATTAAATTTAATGAGCGAAATCATCATCGGAAAAACGATTAAAACCGCAGTAATCAAAAGATTTTTAATTAAACTTTTGCGTTTTCTGCCCGCCTGCCAAATTCTGACGGTATAAAAAATAAACACATTCACGATTAAAATCCAGAAACTTCCGCCGGTTGCTCCGAAAGTATCGTACCATTGAATTAATTTCGGATATTCGGAGAACACATTTCCGAGATTCAGCCAGGGCCAGGAAAGTTCCCAACCCAAATGAAGTTTTTCAAAACCCATCCAAATTGCGATGAAAAAAGCCAATCCCCAATACGTTCCTCGCGCATTTTTATACCAATGATAGCACTGAAAAACCAACGAATACAAAAATGAATTTATCAAAACCGGAAGCAAAACCGCTTGCAAAGAATTGCTGCCGTCCGGATTTTTTGAGCCGTAGAGCCAGCCTGTCGTAGCGATGTTCCAAACCAAAAAACACAAATACGAAAGTTCGAAAATTGCCCAACTTTTTCTTTTGATTTTTGAAAATTTAGAGATTTCGTGTTCCATCATCAACAGCGGAACCAATGCCGCAAAAATAAAAAACGGAACGCCGTAAACCGGCCATGAAACGGAAAGCAATGTTGTGGAAATCAGCGAAAGGAGGATGTATTTCATATATTCAAAGTTCAAAAATAATCTTTTACAAAATATAACCGATAAGCAGACAAAAAAATCAGTATAAAATTACGATAATCATTTCTATCATGAAATTGCATAATAGATTATTTGCACGTCAATAGATTTGGAGAATTTCATATTTTCGCATAAAAATTATGAGTTTTTAAATTTATCATATTAACAAACCCGAAGACTCATATCATTAATTTGTTCATGAACAAAAAAAATATTACATATCTCATTCTCGCAATCGCTCTTTTGTTGGGTGTTTTCGGGGTTTTTAAATTTCGTATCGACTTGACGAAAGAAAAACGATACACGCTTTCGGAGCAGACGCTGAATGTTTTAAAATCCGTAGAAAATCCTTTAACCTTCGAGGTTTATTTGGATGGCGATTTTCCGGCGAGTTTTAAACAATTGCAAAGCGAAACCCGATTTATGCTCGAAGAATTTCGCAGAATAAATCCGAAAATAGATTTTAAATTCATTGATCCCATTGCCACAAAAATGCCGCAAGACACGCTGGAAGCGATGGGAATGCAGCCGTCAATGTTGCCTTACAAAAAAGACGGAAAATTTACCAACATCGTTCTTTATCCTTACGCCGTTTTGAAATACAAAAAACGCGGAATTTCCACACCGCTGATTATCGAACAACAAGGTTTGGACGCTTCGGAACAACTCACGAAATCCATTGAAAATCTGGAATATAACTTGATTTCAAACCTTAAATCCATCACTTCCGAAATGCAAAAAAATATCGGAATTTTAATCAATCAAGACGAATTGGGACCGAAGGAATTTGCAGGTTTTATGGAATTGGCATCGGAAAATTATACTGCGTTTCCCATTATTCCAAAAAATGGAGTGGAACTCGCTTTGGACGATGTTCCGAATTTGAAAAGAACCGATGCGCTCGTAGTCGCAAAACCTCGAAAAGCATTTACTACAAACGAAAAAGTGATTTTAGACCAATACATTATGAACGGCGGAAAAACGCTTTGGATGATTGATGCCGTGAATGCGGAAATGGACACCCTCACGCGTTCCAAAAGAATAATGCCGTATCCTATAGATTTGAATATGACGGATTTTTTCTTTAACTACGGAATCCGCATCAATTCGGTGTTGGTGAAAGATTTGCAGAAATTTTCCTTGCTGAAAATCATCACCGGCGAAGTTTCCGGAAATCCGCAATATGCGAGTTTGCCGTGGCCTTATTTTCCGATCGGAATCGCTGAAAACAATCATCCGATTACCAAAAATATCAACCCTGTGAAATTTGAATTTCCGACTTTCATCGATACTTTGGGAAGAAAAAACATCAAAACCGAAGTTTTGTTTGAATCCGGCGAAAAAACGATTTTAAAACAAGTTCCGAATTTTGTGGAATTGAAAGAAATTGCGAGTGTGGACAGTCTCGGAATGCGGGAAATACCGAGCGTTCCCAAAATTTACGCCGTCGCCTTGGAAGGAAAATTCACTTCGGCTTATGCGAACCGAATCGAGAAAAATGATTATCCGAATTTCAAAAACGAAAGCCCCGAAAATAAAATGGTGATTATTGCAGACGGCGATGTCGGCAGAAATGCTTTGCATAAAGGCGAACCGCTTCCACTCGGTGTAGATTTGCTCACGCAACAGCAATACGGAAATGTGCAATTTTTAAGAAATGTTTTGGATTTTCTTTTGGACGACAGCAACCTTATCGAACTGCGAAACCGAAACATTGAAGCCAGACTTTTGGACTTGCAAAGAATTGACGAAGAAAAATCTAAATGGCAGTGGTTCAATCTTTTAATTCCGATTTTAACCATCGGTTTAATCGGCGGATTTTTTGTTTTTCTTCGGAAAAAAAAGTTTGCGTGAAAATATTACAATAAGCACAAAATTATTATTTGACCTGAAATATTTTTAATTTTCATACAAATTAATATTTTTGCCCAATGAAAATAGAACACATCGGCATTGCCGTAAAATCTTTAAATCTTTCCGATGATTTGTTTAAAAAACTTTTCGGAAAAGAAAACTACAAACACGAATCTATTGAGAGAGAAGGTGTTACAACTTCATTTTACAAAATCGGCGAAAGTAAAATCGAACTTTTGGAAGCCACAAATCCCGAAAGTCCGATTTCAAAATTTTTGGAAAAAAAAGGCGAAGGCATTCACCACATCGCTTTCGGCGTAAGCGATATAAAATCCGAAATCGAAAGATTGAAAAACGCCGGATTCGCCTTTATTTCCGAAGAACCCAAAGACGGCGCAGACAACAAACTCGTGGTTTTTCTGCACCCGAAATCCACAAACGGCGTTTTGATAGAACTCTGTCAAGAAAAGTAATGTTTGGGAAATTTCACAAAAAAGATTATTTTTGCACTCACAAAATTCTAACCGAATTTTTCAGGTCCTATAGCTCAGTCGGTTAGAGCACTTGACTCATAATCAAGTGGTCCCTGGTTCGAGCCCAGGTGGGACCACAAAAAAACAGGAAAAACATTACGCTTTTTCCTGTTTTTTTTCGTTTAAAAAAATGCTCAAATCTCAAATCTTCAAAAGTTCAATCGTGCGTTCGGGATTTTCAGAGGAAAAAACGGAATTTCCGGCAACCAGAACATCGGCTCCGGATTCGAAAAGTTTAGCGGCATTTTCCAAATTCACGCCGCCGTCCACTTCTATCAGTGCTGTGGAATTGTTGGATAAAATTAAATCTCGAGTTTCGGCGATTTTTTTGTAGGTATTTTCGATGAATTGCTGTCCGCCAAATCCGGGGTTCACACTCATCAGCAAAACCAAATCCACTTCGGAAATGATGTCTTCCAGCATCAAAACCGGCGTTGCGGGATTCAAAACTACGCCTGCTTTTGCTCCGGAATTTTGGATTAAATCAATCGTTCGGTGAAGATGAGTGCAAGTTTCATAATGAACGGAAACCAAATCTGCCCCGAAATCAATAAATTTTTCCACGTATTTTTCGGGTTCTACAATCATCAAATGAACATCTACAAATTTTTTGGCGTGGTTTTTCACGATTTTCATCACGGGAAATCCGAAAGAAATATTCGGCACGAAACGCCCGTCCATCACGTCGATATGAATCCAATCGGCTTGCGAACGGTTCAACATTTCAATTTCTTTTTCGAGGTTTCCAAAATCTGCGGAAAGCAATGACGGAGCGATGAGTTTTGTCTTCATTTTTTTAGATACAAAACAAAAAACACGAGAATCAAGACATTCTCTTTGTTCTTTATTCTTTATTTTTTAATTGTAAATTATTTCTTCAAAGTTATATAAAATTTCACTCTTAAATGCCTGTCTTTTTTCTAAAACGGCATCTCTCCATCTTCATCCCGATCATTCATTGACGATCCTGAAAGTCCTGAAAAATCCGGTTTTTCGGGTAAATCGAAAGCGGCTCCCGGTTCGATGGTGGTTTTAATTCTGTCGAATCCGTCCGAATTTTGAGTTCCGGAATTGCTTGGCGAATAGCCGTAGCCGCTTGCAAAAATATCGAGGTCTGCAAATTTTGCAATATTTTTAAAAAACGAAAGGCGAACATCTGCGGTTGCGCCGTTTCGGTGTTTTGCGATGATGAGTTCCGCCTGATTTTCCGTAGAAGTTTCTTCGCCTTCCCTGTCGTTGTCCCAAGTCAGAATTTTATAATATTCGGGTCGGTAAATAAATGAAACAATATCCGCATCTTGTTCGATGGCACCGGATTCCCGAAGATCCGAAAGTTGCGGACGTTTTCCGGGGCGAGATTCCACATTTCTGGAAAGTTGGGAAAGCGCGACTACAGGAACATCCAATTCTTTGGCAATCGCCTTTAAAGATCGGGAAATGGTTGCGATTTCCTGCTCGCGATTTCCTGCTCCTTTTCCGCCGCTGTTGGCAGTCATCAATTGGAGATAATCCACCATTATGATTTTTACGCCGTGTTGCATCACCAATCTTCGGCATTTTGCGCGAAAATCAAAAACGGAAAGTGCCGGTGTTTCGTCAATGTATAACGGTGCGTTTTCCAATTCGTTGACGTTGGAAAACAGGCGATTCCATTCTTCATCGGATAGATTTCCTTTTCTCAATTTGTCCGAAGAAATCCCTGTTTCAGATGCTATCATTCTGGTAATCAGCTGAATAGAAGCCATTTCTAAAGAAAATAAAGCCACCGGAATTTTATGTTGAACGGCGATATTTCTCGCCATCGAAAGCAGGAAAGCGGTTTTTCCCATCGCCGGACGCGCTGCAATAATGATTAAATCCGAATTTTGCCAGCCTCCGGTTTCCTGATCCAACCTTGCAAAACCGGACGGAATTCCCGAAAGACCCTCTTGTTCTCTGAGTTTTTTGATAATTTTAATGGATTCTTTTACTAAAGAATTTGCGGTGTCAAAACCTTTTTTAATGGTTCCGTTGGTGATTTCAAAAAAAGATTGTTCGGCTTTGTCTAAAAGTTCAAAAACATCGGTAGATTCTTTGTAGGAATTGTCAATTACGTTGGCAGAAACATTGATTAGGCTTCTTAAAATATATTTTTCAAGGATGATGCGGACGTGATATTCGATGTGGGCACTGGAAGAAACGGACATTGTGAGTTCAATGATGTAATGGTCTCCGCCGGCGAGATTCAGATTGTCTTCGCGTTTTAATTCCTGAATTACGGTTCTTAAATCTACGGGTTTTCCGCTTTCGAACAATCTTAAAATTGCGGCAAAAATAACTTGATGTCTCGGGTCGTAAAAAACTTCCGGCGAAAGCAAATCTATGGAATAGTCGAGTCCTTTTTTGTCGATTAAAAAAGTTCCGATCACGAGCCTTTCAAAATCTACTGCATTGGGCGGCATTTTCCCGTCTGAAATCGAGAGTTCCCTTGCAAAATTGCCGTGTGTGAGCGATGATAATGTTTCTTTCTGTACCATAAAGCAAAAGTAGTTTTTTGTAAAAAATTTTCACCGATGATGTTTAAAAGAAATCAAAAAAAGCCGCAAACCTTTTACTCCAAAACGTTGGAATTTGAATTTGAATTGTGGATAAAAAGTTAAAAGTTTTTAAGGTTCGGAATATGAATTTTATGTTCGGCATCTGAAAACACCGGAAGGGTTGTTTTATCTTAATTCTCAACTCTTGATTTTATGAAAAATCAAACTTCATCAAATCGTCCAAATCTTTCAGAAGTGGATTGATTTCCAGCATTTTATCAAAAATTTTCCGCTTGGTTACTATTTCAACTTTCAGATTCCCATCCATCTCATATTGCACGGAAATAGCGTGATTATTGACTTTCCTTTTAAAATGATTAAAAAAATCATCCTGAATTTTCTCAAATTCCGCTTTTGCAATTTCGGACGGATATTTCACGGAAATCGTGTTTTCATCCGTTTTTGAAAGTTTAAAACCACTTATAGCATTGTAAATCACCTTGTTATTGGTTTTAATATTTTCCAAAAAAAGATTCCATTCCGTTTGAAGATCGGTTTCCGAAAAATGATTTTGCGGCAAATCTTCTACTTTGGTTTCTTCGGTAATTTCGGGAGTTTCCGGTTCGGCTTCGTTGAGTTTTTGTTGGAGATTATATTTTCCGGCAGGTTTTTGAGTTCCAAGCGGCGCAGAAGTTTTTTCAATCCCAATTTTTTGAGAATCGCCATTAGAAATTCCGGGTTTTTCTTTCGCCTCAACTTCGGATTTCTCCGCCGAAATTTCAGATTTTTTTACAGGAATTTCAATTTTTTCCACGAAACTCCCCTCCTTCGGAGGGGTCGGGGGAGGATTAATCAGGAACTTTTTTTTTTATCCAAAGTGTTTGCAGTAAGGCTTGAAAGTTGCATCAATGCGATTTCCACCGTCAATCTCTGGTTTTTGGAAGTTTTGTAATTGATGTCCGCGTGGTTGCAAATTTCAATCGCATTAATCAGTTGTTGAGCCGACCATTTCTTGCTTTGTTCGGAAAATTTTGCTTTGGTTTTTTCGCCGACTTCTATCAAACTCAATGTCGAAGGATTTTGCGCCATCATCAAATCTCGAAAATGATTTCCCAATCCGGCAATGAAAATATGCGCGTCAAAACCTTTTTTCACAATTCCGTCAAACGCCGATAAAATCTCGGGAATTTTGTTTTCGTGAGCCAAATCTGCGATGTTCAGATATTCGTCGTAGTCCAAAACGTTCAGCACTTCCGCCGCTTTTTGAAGCGTGATATTTTGCTGCGAAAACGTGGAAAGTCGGTCGAAAATAGAAAGTGCATCGCGAAGCGCGCCGTCTGCTTTTTGAGCGATGAGATAAAGCGCATCATCTTCATATTTCACGCCTTCTTTTTCGGCGATTTTGCGGAGATGTTCCTGAATATCTTCAATCGTAATTCGTTTAAAATCATAGATTTGGCAGCGCGACAAAATGGTCGGGATGATTTTGTGTTTTTCGGTAGTCGCCAAAATAAAAATGGCGTGAGCGGGCGGTTCTTCCAAAGTTTTCAAAAAAGCGTTGAAAGCCGCTTGCGAAAGCATGTGAACCTCGTCAATGATATAAACTTTATATTTTCCGATTTGCGGCGCAAAACGCACTTGGTCGGTCAGTTCGCGGATGTGTTCCACGCCGTTGTTGGAAGCAGCATCCAATTCATAAATGTTGTAAGCAAATCCGTCTTCGGAAGTGGAGCCGTCTTTTTCATTAATTTTTCTGGCGAGAATTCTGGCGCAAGTGGTTTTCCCGACACCTCTCGGACCGCAAAAAAGCAAGGCTTGTGCGAGTTGATTATTTTCGATGGCGTGTTCCAAAGTATCGGTGATGTGCGATTGCCCGACAACAGTGTCAAACTCTTGCGGACGGTATTTTCGTGCAGATACGATGAAATTTTCCATTGGTCAAAAATAGGGATTATTTTTGAGATTTGGAATTTGAAAATCATAATTTCCATAATCCGATATTTATGGATTTTTTATTTTGCATTTCGCATTTTTGTATATATTTGATTCAAAATTTTAGTATGAAAATCAAAATTTTAGGTCTTGTTGCAATCGGTTTTTTACTTTCATCAGGAGAATGTGGACCTGAATACGAGGATAACACAAGAATTTACGTGGAAGGAAAAACCAATGTTGGAAACGTTCCTGTAATTTTACAACGTAGTATTTTTTTTGTGGTGTCGAAATCTACCACCAAAAGCGATGGCAGTTTTGGTTTGGGCGGTCCCGGAATTACGGATTCTGTGGAAGTAACGTTTAACAGAAAAATAAAAAGTTTCTCCACCGGAACTCTCGGTTGCAAACTTTCTTATGATTCTATGGAAATTATTCTTCCGGAAAAAATTACTTATGTGAAATTCAATCAAATAGAATTGGAATGAAAAAAATATTTTACATTTATTCGTTGCTGATTTCTTCACTTGTTTTCCCGCAGGAAACAGAATCTGAAATAAAAACTGAAACTGAAAAAAGTTTTTTCACCTTCGAACTAAAAGGAAATCTTGTTCAAGGAATCGGCGATAGTTTCATTGCAGACGGATTGAAATCTGCATCCGGATTTGCGTTCAGTTTCAGCGGAACTTTTCACAAAAATATTGGTTTGGGCATAGAATTTAGCAGCGCTTCCGCAAAGATAAAAGACGCGAGTGTTTTCGGAGATTTGGAGAGTTCCAAATTCAGATTTATAGATATTTACGCGCTTTATTATTATCCGGTGAGCAAAAAATTCGCATTGGAAGGCGATTTGGGCGGAAGTGTGGTCAGCCTTAAAAGCGAATCCGAATATTGGGACAAGGATTTCAAAGAAGACGGCAGTGCTTTTTTTCTTGGGGCAAAAGCAATTTATGCGCTTACAAAAGACGGCACTTTAAATTTGATTGGCGGCACAAAAATATATTTTTTCGACAGCAATGTTTCCATCGCCGAACCGCATTGGAACAAATATTATTCAAAATCCACACTGCTGAATTTCAATCTCGGGGTGAGGGTGAGGTTTTAATCTAAAACTATATTGTACATTTAAGAAGTGTTTTTGTAAAAAAAATCAACGCGAAGAAAAACAAAGACTAATTTTTTCCGAGTTCCAATTTCAGATTTTAAAATCCGTAAATTTGCCTATGCCGAATTTTATAAAGAAAAAAATTGCGCTGGCGTGGGCAAAAAGGCACGTCGAAAACTCCGAAAATTTCAATAAAAATGCCGTTGAAATTCAGGAAAAACTTTTACAGGATTTGGTGAAAACCGCAGAAAAAACATCGTTCGGAAAAATACATCATTTCGAGGAAATAAAATCTGTGGAAGATTTCCAAAACCGCGTTCCCATCGCAGATTATGAAGATTTAAAACCATTTATCGAAGAAATAAAACTCGGCAAACCCGATATTCTTTGGACGAAAATCCCGAAATATTTCGCCAAAACTTCGGGAACCACCTCCGGAAGCAAATTCATCCCGATTTCCAAAGAAGGAATGCGTTTTCAAATTGATGCCGCTCAAAGTGCTTTATTGCATTATATTTTCAGAAAAAACAACGCCGATTTCGTAACCGGAAAAATGATTTTCCTGCAAGGAAGCCCGAAACTCGAAGAAATGAACGGCATAAAAACGGGCAGACTTTCCGGAATTGTGGCGCATCACATCCCGAATTACCTCCAAAAAAACCGATTGCCGAAATACGAAACCAACACGATTGACGATTGGGAAACGAAAATCAACAAAATTGCCGAAGAAACCGAAACCGAAAATATGACGCTGATTTCCGGAATCCCGCCTTGGCTGATGATGTATTTTGAAAAACTGACCGAGAGAAACGGGAAAAAAATAAAACAACTTTTCCCAAACCTGCAACTCATCGTAACCGGCGGCGTAAACTACGAACCTTACCGCGAAAAAATGCAAGAACTTTTGGGCGGAAAAACGGACATCATCCAAACGTTTCCGGCAAGCGAAGGATTTTTTGCGTTTCAAGACGATTTTAACAGCGAAGGACTTTTGTTGCAAACGCATCACGGAATTTTTTATGAATTTGTTCCTTTGGAAAAAATCGGCGAAAAAAATCCCGAACGCTTGACTTTAAAAAACATCGAACTGAACAAAGATTACGCGCTGATTATCACCACCAATTCCGGACTTTGGGCTTATTCCATCGGCGATGTCGTGAGGTTTGTTTCTAAAAATCCGTACAGAATTTTGGTTGCCGGAAGAACCCAACATTATACTTCGGCGTTTGGCGAGCACATCATCGCGTATGAAGCGGAAGCAGCGATGAAATCTACGATTGAGGCGTTTCCCGCACAAATTTCAGAATTTCATCTCGCGCCGCAAGTGAATCCTAAGGAAGGTTTGCCTTATCACGAATGGTTTATAGAATTTGAAAAAGAGCCGGAAAACATTGAAGATTTTCGTAAAAAATTGGATGACGAAATGCGAAAACGAAACGTGTATTACGACGATTTGATTTCCGGAAATATTTTGCAGCCGCTAAAAATCACCAAACTGCAAAAAAATGCTTTCCTCGACTACGCAAAATCTCAAGGAAAACTCGGCGAACAAAACAAAATTCCGAGATTGGCGAACAACAGGGAAATTGCGGATATTTTGAGGTTTAACGCTTCGACAGGCTCAGCGTGATAAAAATTTAAAGCTCGCTAATCTTTCCCCGTATAAAAATTGTAATCTTTAATAATTTTATCGATGAATTGCCTTTCGGTGTAGTCTTTCGGATGGTTTTCCAATTTCAAAGTTTCTTTTATTTTATCGGAAAGTCGGCGGATAATTTGTCGGTCGTCCGTAAGAATTGCTTTGCGAAAATTTTCTTTGATGATGCGCACATCATTGTCGGAAAGTGCGATGACGCCGGCAAAAGCGGGAACATAATCTTGTTGCAGATTTTCCAAAATGGTGTGCGAAATGTTCACCGAATTTTTTAGAGAAATCACTGCAGTTCCGGCTGCCATATCTCCCAAACGCTGATTGTTTTTAGAAATAATCGCAAAAACCAAACCGACCGGCAGAAAATCCAAATCAATCAACCGCGCGACCCAACGGATGAGATAATCCGAAAAATTCGCTTGATAGCCGTCTATTTTTACGACTTTTATTTTCATCGCTTTTTTCCCGAAAGTTTGCCCTTCCATCAAACTCTCGCAAACGATTGTATAAACGAAAAACGGAAAAAAAAGTAAAATATAAATAGCATTTTGAGACCATTTGTCCAAACTATACAAATAATCGCCAAGTTTCAGCCATCGAAAAAAAACCAAAAGTATGAAGAAAACGTATGCTATTTTTATAACCATATCAATCACATAAGCCGCGAGCCTTTCGCCGACGCTGGCGGTATTGAAAAAAACATTTACGTTTTGTGAAGTGTTAATAGCGATTTGCGACATATTTTTTTTTATTTTAGCGGTTGGCTTTTGGCTAATGGCTTTTTGCCCGAAAATCTTGTGTCTTACGTCTCACGTCTTTAAAATCTAAAAACAAAAAATGAGAGAAGTTGCATTCATTAAGCAAAATAAAGAAAAATGGTTGGGAATTGAAACAGTAGTGTCCGGAAATGTGAAAAAAAATCCCGACGAACTCTCCTCGATTTACATCAATTTGGTGAACGATTTGTCGTTCTCGCAGACCTATTACCCGAAAAGTAAGACCACAATTTACCTGAATCATTTGGCATCCTCCATTTTTCAAAAAATTTATAAAACGCGAAGAATCGAGAAAAATCGTTTGGTTTATTTTTTCAAAACAGACGTTCCGCTTTTGATGTATCAATACCGAAAATATCTGCTTTATGCGTTCGGTTTTTTTATTATTTTCACATTAATCGGGTTGGTTTCTGCAATTTATGATAAAGATTTTAATGATTTTTTTCTGAGCGAAGGTTATGTGAATAAAACGGTTGAAAACATTAAAAACCACAATGCGGTTGGTGTTTATCAGGAAGGCTCTCAATTAGGCAGCACTATTTCATTGATTTTCAACAATATTGGAGTTGGCGTAAAAATGTATGTTTACGGAATTTTTGCGGGAGTCGGAACTTTGCTCTATCTTTTGATTAATGGTATTATGCTTGGAACTATTCATCAATTACTCTACGAATACGGGGAATACAACGCTTTAACCGAATTTTCAAAAGGACTTTGGCTTCATGGTGTTTTTGAAATTTTCGCAATGATTGTCGAAGCCGCAGCCGGTTTAATTTTGGGTGCTTCGATTTTATTTCCGAGAACATATTCGCGTTTTAATTCGTTGGTAAGGGGTTTTCGAGATTCTTTTAAAATTTTCATCAGCACGGTTCCGTTCACCATTTGTGCCGGAATCATCGAGGGTTTCATCACGCGCTACGCTTTGACGATGCCTTTGTTTCTGGATTTATTAATCATTTTCGGAACATTTTCGTTCATTGCGTTTTATTATTTTATTTATCCGCAAATTGTGGCGAAAAAAATGAAAGCCGATTTGATAACTTGAATTTTCGGATATATTTCAAAAAAAATAATTTATTTTTAGACATCCAAAATAAAAAAATATGATACAATTTTATAAAAAGAGAGATTTCGGCGAAATGATTAGCGATACTTTTCAATTTCTGAAACTTCACGGCAAAAATTATTTTAAAAATTATTTTCTAATCAACGGCATTTTGCTGATTTTGATGATTGTGATTGTGATGATTGGCTACTACGAGTTTTTTCAGCAATTCGGAGGCTCCAATCTCGACGGCGAAACCTACCTTTTCGAGGAATATTTTCAGGATAATGAACTGACGCTGATTTTGGTACTAACCGTATCTTTTATTTTAATGTTAGCCGCATTGATAATCAATTATTTATATCCGGTTTTGTATATGAAACGCATCAGCGAAACCGGAAATACCAACATAAAATCGGACGAAATTTTGGGCGACATCAAAAAAAATATCGGCAAATTTTTTATTTTCTTTTTGGGGGCAACGTTTATCGTAACACCGATTGCCGCTGTATTGTTCGGGATTTCAGTCGTTTTGGTGCTGATTATTATCGGAATATTTTTGCTCTTGCTCATGGTTCCGGTAATGGCGAATGTCGTCAATTTCTTGCTTTTTGATTATTTTCATACGGACCGCGGCGGATTTTTCTCGTCGCTCAGTTATGCCATTCGTTCGCAGTTTTCCTATTCCAACGGAAGATTGCGGTCGCCGTTTTGGAAATATTGGGGTTCGTGGATCATCACATATATGATTGTTCAAATCGTTCTTTCCATATTTTCCTTCATTCCGTACATTATACTTATGGCATCCGTTTTCACAACCGTAGAAGCAGAAACCGATTACAATGAAAATCCGTTCGGAGCAATGGGAATTATGTTTTATGTGGTCTACGGAATATATATGTTGATTGCTTTCACATTGATGAATATTATTTACATCAACGCCGGATTTATGTACTACGACAGCCGATTAGACCTTCACAGAAATCAAGACATCACCGAAATAGATTCTATTGGAAAGAATGAGGAAATTAACTGATATTGATTGGGACGAGGCGGCTCGAAGAGCCGGATTTTCATAACCGCAGGTCAACGACCTGCGGACATTGAAAGCGGCGAATTACTGCCTGAAAGGCAGGACTAAAAATTAAAATTATGAGTTACACAAAATTATTATATCGCATTGTGTTCAGAACGAAATACGGAAAAATTTTCAATAATCGGCTAACTTAAGTTTAACATGATGAAACTTAAAATTTTTATATTTATTTTCCTGTTTACATTCAAATTTTTCTTTTCGCAAGAAGAAGCACCGCCGTCTGTGGTTGTAGAAGATTATTTCGACAATCATTATCGCGACACCTATTCCGCAGATTCCTTGTTAGAAGCCAATCCCGAAACTTCCAACACCGTTTTTCCGAAAACTTTTGATGCCGATTTTAAAAATAAATATAAAAAAGACCCCGATTTCGATTATTCCGCCTCGAAACCTAAAGAATCGTTTTGGCAAAAATTGAAAAAAAGAATTGACCGATTTTTAGAATCCATTTTTGGAAAATTGAGCAAAACCAATTCTTATGCAGAAACCGTGCTTCGGATTTTGGGCGTTTTGCTCATCGGCGTGGTTCTTTATTTTTTAATAAAATTTTTAATGAGCAAGGACGGAAATTTCTTTTTCAGCAAGAAAAACCGGAAATTGCACATCGCCGAAAACGACATCCGCGAAAACATCCACGAAATCAATTTTCCGCAAACCATTCTCGCCCTCGAAAAACAAAAGGATTTCCGCGCGGCAATCCGCTATCAATTTTTATTTATTTTGAAAAAACTCTCGGATAAAAAACTGATTGATTGGAACATAGAAAAAACCAACAAAGATTATCTCCACGAAATACAAGACAAAAATTTGAAAAAGAAATTTCGGGAATTGGTTCATATTTTTGATTATGTTTGGTACGGCGAATTTGATATTAATGAAACGGATTATGAAAAATTTAAACAGAAATTTGAAGAATAGAAGCCCCCTGTCCCCCAAAGGGGGAAATAAATCCGAAAAAAAAACGGTAAAAAATAATGTTGAAAAATATTTATGTAAAAAATAATATTTCCAAAAAATGGGGTGAAAAAAGAATAATATTGAAAACTTTATTTAATGTAAAATTATTAGAAATATTCCCCCTTCGGGGGGCAGGGGGCTTATGAATAAAACTTTCAAAATATATATCGTGATTTTCGTTGTAGTGATGGCACTTTTGGTGCTGTTGCAAATCAATAAATCCGAAAAAGTGAACTGGCGGAAAAATTTTGAAACCGACAGCAAAGCTCCTTTCGGGCTGTATATTTTCAACCAAGAATCCGAATTTCTGCTGAAAAACAAATTGAAAAAAATCGAAAATTCACCGTACAATTATTACAACGAAAATCCCAATTCCAAACCACATAATATTTTGCTGATAGAAAAATCAATAGACGAAGAATCTTGGAAAAAACTGATGGACGAAGTTTCCAAAGGCTCCGATGCGATGATTGTTTCCGAGTTTTTTCCGTATAAAGTCGCGGATTCCTTGAAATTCACCCACTCGAATATGAGTTATGACGACGTTACAAATCTCGAACTGACCGACGTGAAATTCAAAAATGATAAAGTGATTTTGGATAAATTTCCTTCCAATCGGGGATTTATGTACATCTCCAAAGAACATGAAATTCTGGGGAAACTTACGGCAACAAATTCGGAAAACAGTTCGAATTTCATCAAAATAAATTTCGGAAAAGGGCATTTTTATGTTCATTCCGAGCCGCTGTTTCTCACCAATTATTATCTTTTAAAATCCGAAAACGAAAAATACGCGCAAGATGTTTTTTCATATCTTCCCGATCGCGAAACCGTTTGGTTCACAGAAAATTCCGGAAGAGCATCACGAATTCCGATTCGTTTTATTTTAATGAATCCGGGTTTGAGATACGCGTGGTGGTTGCTTTTGGGCGGGCTTTTGCTGTTTGCAATTTTCAATGCGAAACGGCGGCAGCGCATCGTCCCCATCATCGAGCCGCTGAAAAATAAATCCGTAGAATTTGTGAAAAGCATCGGAAATCTTTACCTTCAAGAAGGCGATTTCCACGATATGATGGCAAAAAAAGCACAATACTTTCTTCACAAAGTGAGAATGGATTTGCTGATAGACACCCAAAATCTCGATGAAAATTTTGCTAAAAAACTTCAACTGAAAACCGGAAAAAACATTGAAAAAATAAACGAAGCACTTCTTTTAATCCAAAAAGGAAACGACAGATATTCCCAAGTTACACGCGAAGATTTGATAAAAATGAACCAAATTTTAGATGAAATTTTGAAATTTTAGATGAACTTCTCGTGATTCTGTGAAAACATTTCGAAAAACAATGGTAAAATATTCATTATGAAATGATTATTAATATTTAATTTTCCACAATGTTAAAAAAAATATTTGCTCTTTTGTTCTCGCATTTGCCAAACCCGCCAAATCAAAAATTAGATCGTTTTCAAACATCTGTCTGATTAAAAAAGTTTGTATCTTCAAAAATCGCCACCATCATTTCCCTTTTTCCGGGCGGTCCCGTTTTTTTTTCAACCCTAAAACCGAGTTCCCGCAAAATCCTTCGCACACTTCCTTTGGATGAATATGTTGTGAGTAATGAATTGATTCTCATCTTTTTAGAAATCATCTCAAACAAAGGTTTTTCCCACAAATCGGGCTGAACCCGCGCCCCGAAACAATCAAAACAAACCAAATCTATGGGTGGAATTTCGAGATTTTCCAAATCAAAAAAATCGGATTTTATTTTTTTTAAATAAAAATTCGGGTAAATTTCCACAAGTTTTTCCCAATCCGAATCGTGAATTTTTGGGTAAAAATATTCCATATCCTCGCCTTCAAACAGCCGATGATAGCCCAATTCTTCAATCTCATCTTTGGTAACGGGATATTTTTCAATCGCATAATAATTGATTTTTGAAATATTCGGGTTTTTTAAAAATTCATCGAAAGCCGCCAAAACATTCAAACCCGTTCCAAAACCAAGTTCTAAAATATTTATTTCGTAATTATTTATCAGTTTCATTCCATTATCAATAAAAACGTGTTTAGCTTCGTTCAAAGCACCGTGCAAGGAATGATAACTTTCATTTAAAGAATTGACATACAAAGTTTTACTTCCATCCGAAGTGGTTTTTATCTGCCGTTTCATCGGGATTTTTTTCAAAATTAAATTAAATTTTTCGGATTAATTAAATTTTTCACATTAAAAAAATAATACTAAATTTGTGAAATATCTATTAAATTTTCAAAATTATGATTATTCAAAAAACTTCAAATTCCAGAATATCAACTTTTGATCCCGAAAATTTCACCTTCGGAACCACATTTATCGACCACATGCTCGTTTGCGAATATGAAAACGGAACGTGGGGCGACATCAAAATTATGCCTTACGGTCCGCTTCCTTTTTCGCCGGCAATGATGGGCGTGAACTACGGACAAGCCTGTTTTGAAGGAATGAAAGCGTATAAAGATAAAGACGGACAAGTTTTTTTGTTTCGTCCGGAAAAGAATTTTGAAAGAATTAATAAATCCGCAAAACGACTTGCCATTCCGGAAATCACACACGAAATGTTCATCGGCGGTTTGAAAACTTTGATGGATATCGACAGAGATTGGATTCCGTTCGGCGAAGGAAAATCGCTTTACATTCGTCCGCTGATTTTCGCAACCGAAGAAGCCTTAAAAGCCAGAATATCAAGCAAATATATGTTCGCCATCGTTGCTTCGCCTGCCAGAAGTTATTACACCGCGCCGGTTTCCGTAAAAATTTCCGAACATTATTCCAGAGCGGCAAACGGAGGAATCGGGTTTACAAAAGCGGCGGGAAATTATGCGGCAGCGTTTTATCCCACGAAACTCGCCGAAGAAGAAGGTTACGAACAGGTGATTTGGACAGACGATACCTCTCACGAATATTTTGAAGAAAGCGGAACGATGAACGTTTTTGTGAGAATAAACGATACGATTTACACACCGCCGACCTCCGAAAAAATATTGGCGGGCGTTACGCGAGATAGTTTTATCCAACTTGCGAAACGAAGAGGAATTGACATTCGCGAAGAACCAATTTCCGTGAAAAGTGTTTTGGAGGCTTATAAAAACAACGAACTGAAAGAGATTTGGGGAGTCGGAACTGCAGTGGTTACCAGCGTTTTTCAAGCATTGGGATACAAAGACGAAAAATATGAACTTCCGAAACTTTCGCCCGAAGAAAGTTTTGCGCTCACGCTTCAAAAAGATTTGATAGACATCCAAACCAACAAAGCGGAAGATCCCTTCGGCTGGCGTGTTTTGGTGGAAAAAAATGTTTATTAACCCAAATATCTCGAAACCCGAACCGCCTACTCAAACTCATTAATTCCGTACAAAATTTCTTTCATTTTGGTGCCGTTGATTTCCACAGGTTTGTAGGCTACGTTGAATTTTTCGATGGCAACGCCGACGTCCGATTTCAGTTTGGAATATTCGATGGGAAGTTTGCTTTCGCACTGTTTTTCGTTTTCGTAACTGCTTAAAATGATGCTGAATTTTTGGTAAAACTGCTCGCCGGAATTGATGAAATTGTTGTACGAACCGATAAATTGTATCAGCCGATCTATCGGAAATTCTACTTCGATTCGCATTTTTCGTTTTTTCAAATCGTCTGATTTTTCGATGGTCAGAAGGAAATTCGTGAGTTTGTCTTTCACTTCGTCCCAATCATCACTGTCTCGGCAATCTCTTAAAGATTTTTCGTAGCCGATGGGTTTGGTGTAATCGCGGAACAGCGTTTCCAAATCGGTTTTCACGGTTTCGTTGGACGTTTGCAAAAATCCGGTTTCAAAATAAATCGTGTTCAAATCATTTTGCATTCGCAGCGTGAAATCTATGATGCAATCCACTTTTCCGAGTTCGTTTTCCTTTTCTTCTTTCGACATATTGGAAACCAACATTCCCGTAAATGTATTGATGACCGACGCTAAACTATTGGCTCCCAGAACGGTTGTGAGGTCAAAACCTTCTTTTTTGTCGCGTTTATTTTTGAGGACTTCTTTCACTTTTTCAAATTCCGGATATTGGTTCGGGTTGGCGATTTTCGAAATCTCCGAAAATGTGCGCACAGACGCAAAATGATGATCCAAACCCAAAACTTTTTCGTACAGAATTTTGATGATTTGCAAACCTTTGATGTAGCGAATTTTGGAAATCTCGCTTTCCATATCCGTTTTTTCTTCGGCGATTTTTTCCTTCAGAAAGTCCTTTTGCAAAAGCAAATCCACTTTTTTCTCGAGAGAATTTTCCTTTAAAAGTTCCGCATTTATTTTTCTAATTTCCGCGTTGTAGAACTCGAATGCCGCAAAACGCCGATTGTAAACCTGCGAAATTTCTCCGTACATTTCGTTTACGATGATGTTCGGATCGTCGGTTTCGGGTGGTTTTCCCCCTGCTTTCATCCAAAAAGACGAAAGGAAAATCGGGAAAATTAATATTATCTTTTTAAAATTTTTCATTTTGATTTTGTTTTATTTTTCTTTTGTATCGCCATCCTCCCCCAACCCCTCCGAAGGAGGGGAGAAAGATGCGAAATGAGGTTGAGTTTTATTTCCCGCAGGCTGCGCTGCGCTTGCCTACGGTTATGAAAATCCGGCTCTTCGAGCCGCCTCACGTTTCCCCCAAACTTTGTCAAAGATTTTCAACTTTGACAAAGTTGATAGAAACCCTGTCTTTTAGACAGGATGAAAATAATTGTTTTAAGTTTTTGATTTACAATTAATTAGATGTGTTTCTCTCTAATTTCTTTCAATTGGTTTTTATCTGCTCAATCAGTTTTTTCAATTCATCCATTTCCAAAGAACCTTCCATTTTATTTTTCACTTTTCCTTCATTGATGAAATAGGTAATAGGAACAACTTCGGTTTTAATCAGGCTGTTCAAATCTCTGTCTTCAAGAAAATTTCGGATGGATTTCCTATAATCTCGGTTTTCAAAAGTAATGTCTTTGATTTCCGGATTTTTTGCCAGATAATTTTGAAGTTTCGCGCTATCCGTATCTATGGAAAGAAATACAAAATCAACATCGGGATTTTCCTTTTGAAGTTGTTTAAAATTCGGCATTTCTTCGATGCAAGGCACGCACCAAGTTGCCCAAAGATTCATAACTACAGGTTTTTCGCCGTGAAGTTGATTTTTGTAAAACGCGCTATTTTCAAAATCATTTTTATGATGATTTGAAATTTCATCCTGTTGTTTCCCGATTTTCACATTTCCGATTTGAATCCCAAAATTGTAAATGATAAAAACAGTAGCAACCAAAATAATTCCTATAATAATGAGTGGTTTTTTCATTTTTCTAATTTTTCTATAACTCCTTTTATATGATCTTCCCCATAAATAACCGCAATTTTTTTATTTGGCAGTTCATTTATTTTTTGCACAATAACATCATTGCGAAAATTGACAATGGCATCATCGAAGTTTTCACTATTTATTTTATTCATTTTTTTACAATTTCGAGAATATTCTTCATAAGGCGAAGTTTCAAAATCACACTCGGATAACACTACTTTTCCATATTTACTTTCGTAGAAATCAATCACTTCCGATAAATTGGCATCAGCATTGATGCTGTTTTCCGGCGTTAATCCAAATTCTTCATAAGACGGCTGATTAACCACCTCTTTTTTAAATTTGAATTTTGGAAATTTTGCATTGATAATTCCAATATACCCTTCTTCTGACGACTTGGCCACGGGTAGCCCCATCAACTTTCTATATTTTCTTAATAAAGTATCATTTTTTTTGCTTGCTGTTACTTTTTCATATAAAAAGAAATAATCCTCCGCTTTTAAAGAATCTGTTTTTGCCGTTACATCGTCATAAAACGCTTTGGTTCCGATATGGTGCATTGGGAAAAATACGATTCTTTTATCTCCGTGTTCTACGCTTTGCAAACTTATTTTGTCGTCATAAATTCCTATGGATTGAAACGCAGCGTTTCTTATAGCATTACAACTTACAGCACAAATTGATAATAAAGATAGTATTATAAACTTTTTCATTTTTCTAATTTTTCTTAATCTCAATTTTCAACGTGTTCTGGTCTTCTGTTGTGAGAACTAAATTTCGCATTTCACAGATATTTTCTGTGGTTACTTTTTCGCCGTTTACCGAAACTATCTCATCTCCGAGATTGTATTGATTAATAAATTCTCCGGCGAGAAGTACGATTTTTAATTTTTCATCTTGAATCATAGCCCCGATTTTTGGACTTGTCGATTCTGTAGAAATTTCCAGATTATTTTTTCGATAATAAACTTTTTTGTTTTTATAATCAATAATCCAGTCAAACCCTTTGATAAAACCCAGACCAACATTGTAAATCTTTAAATTTTCCGAAACGGTTAATGCAGATTTTACATTTTCATTTCCAACAGAAATAGGAGCATCATTGTAATAATAGGTCGTATTGCTTTCACTTGCTCCGGCTACAGAAAAATGAGTAATTCCTATTGCCTTTTGAGTTTGGAGATTTTTAAAATTTTCAACTTCTTTATATGGCAAAACAAGACTTGAAGTGTTTCCGGTATCAAAATCCATCGCGTATTCTTTACCGTTTATGTTTAGAAAAATTTTCATCAAACTGAACGAAGGAAATTTAGATTTTATTTCTTTAAATCCTTCTGCTATTAATTGATTTTGTTTTTCTTGTGAAACAACCTCTATTTGGCTGTTTGAAAAATCCAATAAAAAATTGGTTTCGCTATATTCAAAAAAATCTATTCCAAAAATCCCCTGTATTTTATCAACATTCGCAGGGGCAGGGCAACCCGATGTACTCTTGGCTTTCGATACATAAGTAATCACCTTGTTTTTTGAAGAAAATAAATCATTCTCAAAAGAAGCGGGAAAACGCAGAATACTAAAATTTTTCCCCAACGCATCCGTTCCCGACCCAAAAGTTGATTTTTCCAATGTTGAAAAATTGCTTATTAACAATGTGTCTGTTATGTCTGTAACCATTGCTCCGGTATCAAAAAACAACAAACAATCTTTATTATCTATTTTAGACGTAAGCAAAATTCTTTTGTTTTTGATTTCAAATTTTTGAACTCCGGACGGTTTTGCGACAATTTCCTCTTTTTTATACATTTTCATAGCCTTACAACTTGTAAGAACAACGGATAATACTAATAAATAAACGATATTTTTCATAATCGGCAAATTTACTACTTTTATTCAATACTATTAAAAACCCAAAGAGATAAGTTTTTTATCTCTTTGGGTTGATAATAGAAAGGTTAATCGATAATATCACCTAGACAAATAATTTCAAAATCACATAAAACGTGTACAATAGCTTTCAAGAGTTTCTTGAACCATCCTTTACCATTAAAATCTACCGTATTTATACACGCAAATGGTTTCTTAGGAGCAATTTTTGCAATATAATCCCTCAAAGCCTTTACTTCTCTTCCGTCATAAGTTCTCAAGATTTCTTGTTTAGAAGTTCCTGCATCTAAATATGCCTGTAGCCTTTTTACAAAATTAACTTCCTCTACGGATTGAGCACAAAAAGCCGCTACCAAATCTGTCCCTTTTACATAATCCGGAGCCGCAGCCTCTACCATATTTGCCATAGCAATTACATCAGGATTTCCGGATGTAGTCGCTACCGCTGTTCTCGCTTGCCCGAAAGCCATACTTCCGAACACTAACATACATACACTAAAAATTTTAAATAAATTTTTCATTTCTAAATTTTGTCTTCCCATTGTTTTTGTTAAAAAAATACCCGAATCTGAGAAGCTCGTTTTTTTTAATCCGGGTATTTTGAAATTACATTTTAATTAATTCGCACTTCAAGCGTTGCATACTTT
>JAITMJ010000048.1 GCA_031277475.1 Flavobacteriaceae bacterium | reverse complement strand
GATACTATTTTCCCGACAGATTTTGAAACCGAACCGTATTTTTTCCCTTTTTCATCATAAAGATAATACCACGAACCTTTGCCGAGCACGATAAAATCGTTTCCAAAACCTTCCAATTTTCCGAGATTTGTGCTGAAAGAACCTATTTTTTTCCCTTTCTCATCATAAATATAATACCAACTTCCACGAACTTCTACGTTTGAAATCGTTTTATCACCCGTTTGCGAAAAACCAAGAATTGAAATCAGAAAGAAAAGGAATAGTAGTTTTTTCATTGGTTTGAAAATTTATTTTTTTTCCTTTAGTTTTATCATCTTATCTATGATATACAAAACAGTAATACACAAGTTAATAAATATCAGTATTAACACAAATAATATTTCATCAAAATAAAGAGAATAGAGAATAGAGAACAAGGAATAGAGTCCACAAGTTATAAATGCGGAAATTAAAGGAATCATTATCACTATCGTTAAAATAAAATCACTAATCTCTTGGGTTTTTTTCGAAATGCCGTAATTTCCATCATATCTGTTTTTTCCCGGAGTTCCCCGCTTAAGGGTTAAAATTAAATTATACACCGGTATCAATATATATAAACCGCTTTTATCTACATCGTGCATTCTTTTAATACTCATATCGAGTGTGTGAACGAATACATAAAATACATAAATACATAAAGAAATACTAATAATAAAGAAAAGGACAGGAGTATGAAATAATGATGATAATATCATGAGAAGAAGTAAACCAACTATTAGGATCACACAATGCTTAATTATTTCTCTCCAATAAACTCCACGGCTCATTCGGTTATTAGTTTTTACGGTCGGAAATACATCATTAGAATTTTCCGCTACTTTTTTTTCAGTTTCCTTTGTTGTTTCTTTTTTAATTTTCATCTGTTTATATTTTATTTTTTTCAGCGGTCAGATGGAACACCTTGTACAATCATTTGCCTCCTGCATTTTTATTTTTTTTTAATGGTGTCGGCGAATCTTTCAGATTTGCCTATGTGTCAATATTTTGTCATGGGTGTTTCATAGTTTCAATTTTTGAGTGTTTTTCATTGGTTTTTATATATTTTTTTCTGTGGAAACCCCACAATGAGAACAAAATTTAGCATTTTTAGAAATCTCTTTTCCGCAATTGGTGCAATATTTTGTTGTTTTTTCTTGTTGAGGGTTTTGTTCTATTGTATTTTCTGTTTGATAGATGGTTTTTGTATAATTTTCGGTTTTCTTTTCACAAGTGCTAAAGAATTTGCCCAATTCATAATAGTAGCGTATGATTATAAACATCATTCCCACATACCAAAGTCTTAGGATATCAACTTCATTATACTTCCCGAAAAATAGTTTGTTCAAAAGCATTATAATAGTTAGCATAAAAAGCGCGATAAAAAGCGCAAAAAACGGTGACAAAGCATAAAATGTCATCCACATTCCAATGGAAGCATTTTCAAGATTGTTCCAAAGCTTGGAAGCAACGAAAATCATTACCATAAGCATAGGGATTACGAAAGGGTTTATGAGAGTGGTTCTTAAACCAGTAAATTCCTCATCATAACCGGGAATAAATGGCATTATCAAAATAGAGATGTATGAAAATATACTTAATGTTATCAAGGCAATGAAAGGAATCGGTTTATTTTCGTGAAAAATCATATAATGTTTTCTCAATCCAATAAGTAAATAAATCCATAAAAAACCACGACAACAGACGACCAACCATTCAGGAATAGCATTTATTACTAATAGCGCTGCCGATATAATTTCAATAACTATTGCCACATAGCACATTGTTGATAAAAGCCCGTAATTGGGTTTTGCTTTTAAATTCAGAGTTGTTGTATTTTTCATATATCAAATATTTTATAAAATTCTTATTTTGCGTTCATCAGTATTGCCGAAAACAGAGCACCAAAAAAGATGATTATCAGTATGATTACCACCAAAGATATCAGCGATATTACAAATCCTGCCGTTGCAAGACCTTTCGGTTGTCTGCCCATTCCTACCATCGAAAATATAAAACCAAGAAGCCACAATATAAAACCTACGCCCGGAGCCCAACTGAAAACCAATGAACACAACGCAATTATAAAACCTGCCGTTCCTATTCCATTGGTTGCCTTTTTCTCCTGCTTTAAAATAATGGTTTGAGGAAAAGCATTTTGCACATCATTTTGATTTTTATTTTCTCCAATTGAATTTTCATCATTTAATGCAATTCCGCAATCGGGACAAAATTTTACATTCTCGGAAGTCTCTTTTCCACAATTAATGCAATACATTTTTACAAGGTTTTTAATTTTCCTTCACACCAAACCACAAAAAAAGCGGACTTAATTATCCGCCTTGAGGTCTTCAACTACCGTATTACAAATAAAGAAAGCCCGCATTTCTGCGAGCATTTACTTTCTATTCTTGTAATACTTTGAAAGTGTTGAAGTTTTCAAGGCAAGAATACAGCAAATGCTATATTTTTATGTCTGTTTTTTTATGCCATTTATTTTTTAAATTTGGTAGCAAATGTAGGAAAATATTTTTGAACAACATCAAAACCGCTAAAATTTAGCACATTCAAGTTTCAATATTTGGAAACATTTTATTATTTTTGACAAAAACTAATCTGTGAAAAGTTTTGAAACAAGATTTTTAGAAGAAGCCGATCAATTTATAGCAACACTGGACAAAAAATCTGCAAGAAAAGTGTTTTATAATATCGACTTGCCTCATTATCTTTTTTGTTTTAAAGGAATCGGCGAACCTCATTCTTCGGTTTGGCTGAACAAACCAACGACCCAAAACTTTTCAAGAAGTTACAAGGTGAAATTTGGGAGTTTAGAAGCAGATATATGGGAAATCAAAACAGACTTTTGGCATTTTGGGACAAAACAGAATCTACCGAAATTTTGGTTTTGGCAACACACGGATTTGTAAAGAAAACGGATAAGATTCCACAAAAAGAAATTAACAAAGCGGAACAAATCCGGAAAAAATATTTTGAAAATAAAAAATAATTATGGCAAATAAAGAAATGAAAACCTATTCACTTGCCGAAATGAAAGACAAATATATCGGCAAAATCGGGACAAAAGAACGCAACGAATACGAATACGAACTTCGTATGGACGTATTGGGAAGAATGATAAAAACCGCTCGACAAGAACGCAATCTGACGCAGGAACAGCTGGGCGAATTGGTAGGAGTTCAAAAATCTCAAATTTCAAAATTGGAAAGCAGTACCAACAGTGCAACGATTGACACTATTTTTAAGGTGTTTCGAGCATTGAAAGCCGACATTAATTTTAATGTAAAAATCAAAAACGAATATTTACAACTCGCCTAACAGCATAAACCGAACTTTCCAAAAAACAAACCGGAAATACGCTTTACATCCTCGACGAACCGACAACCGGACTCCATTTTGAGGATGTGAAAATCTTAATGGAAGCCATCAATCAATTGGTGGATTTGGGAAATTCTTTCATCATCATCGAGCACAATTTAGATATCGGCAAATCAATCCGGCAATGAACTCAATAATCTTGCGGAATGATGTACGGTAAGAATATCAATCGAGGTATCGCTCATTATTTTATAAATAATGCGGTAGTTGCCACAAATTAATTCTCGAATGTCGGCACGATTAAATTCCGGAGCCTTTCTGCCTGCCAATGGATTTTGTTCTAAAATATCAACGGCATCAAAAAGATAATTCACAACTCTTTGTGCATAAATAAAACTGTCCTTTTCGATATAATCGCCGATAATATTTAGATTTTCAAGTGCAAAGTCCGTCCAATTTATTTTAACCATTTGGAAAGTTTTTGCTTTGCCTGCATCTTTGAATTTACTTGTCCGTTTTCGGATTGCGATAAGCCGATTTCTACTTTATTGATAAAAAGCAATCGGTCTATAAATTTATCTACGGAAAATTGTTCCGGCATTTTTTCGAGGGTATCAAAAACTTGTGTCTTTGTCAGCATATTATAAATTTTTAGCGAATCAAATATATGAAAATAGAAAATAACGAGGTTCGCTGATTCCTTTTTTAAAAAAAAGTTTGACGGGGGAGTTTTTGGGGAGGGAGATTTGAGGACGACGAGGCGCAAAAATTTATTAAAATTCAGAATTAATTTTGTATTATTGCCTAAATATAATGTAACATGAATGCCGAGATAAGTTTTAAATTATTTGAAATAACCAAAGAATTTGTTCGCGATAATGTGAAAGCCAAAGAATTTGTAAGTAAAATCGAGCAGGCTATTGACAATAAATTTGACGAAAGTGCAAAAATATTAGCCACAAAACAAGATTTATCCGAAGCAAAAGTAGATATTATTAAATGGCAAATAGGAACAGCCATCGCCGTTATCGGGATTATTATTGCTATTGTAAAATTGATATAAAAATTAAAAATTTGAATAACTCAAGACTGCCGATTATCCCGATTGACAAGGGATTAGAAAAATATCGCGGGAAAATTTTATTTCCAAAAAAATTAGAGAAAACTAATGAAATCCTTTCCAAATCAAAACTTCCGAAATTAATATATTAATCTTTACTTGTTCAAAATAAAAAATGACGAGGAGAGTTTTTGGGGAGGGAGATTTGAGAAAAAATTATTTTTCCGTTATCACTTTTTTGTTTGATTTGTCGTAATAAGTTTTGGTAGTTCCTTTTGTTTTGGAACTTCCGGTTTTTTTGCCTGACGAATCATAGAAAGTTTCATTGCCTTGTGAATCCTTTTTAAC
>JAITMJ010000026.1 GCA_031277475.1 Flavobacteriaceae bacterium | reverse complement strand
GATACTATTTTCCCGACAGATTTTGAAACCGAACCGTATTTTTTCCCTTTTTCATCATAAAGATAATACCACGAACCTTTGCCGAGCACGATAAAATCGTTTCCAAAACCTTCCAATTTCCCAAGACTCGCACTGAAAGAACCCATTTTTTTCCCTTTTTCATCGTAAATATAATACCAACTTCCGCGAACTTCTACGTTTGAAATCGTTTTATCACCCGTTTGCGAAAAACCGAGAATCGAAATCAGAAAGAAAAGAAATAGTAATTTTTTCATTGGTTTATGAATTTTTCTTCACATCAAAACACAAAAAAAACGGACTTACATTATCCGTTTTTAGAGGTCTTGAGAATACCTATTGCCCAAATAAGCAAGCCCGCATCTCTGCGAGCGTTACTGCTTACTCTTGGGCTTGTTTTGAAAGTTCTCAAGTTTCTAAAAACAAGAATAAAGCGAAAACGCTATTTTCGTTATGTTTTGTTTTTTTATGTCATATAATTATACATATTTGATACAAATGTAGGAAAATATTATCAATTATTCAAAAAGTGAAAGTTTCCGGTCTGTGGCTCTTTCTTGAACTGACAAATTCTGTGTGAAAAAAAATTATTTTTTTGCGAGAGGTGCGGGATGCGAGGTTCGAGAATTTTGAAACTCACGTCCACTCCGATTACTTTTTTTTGCTAAATTTGTCATAATTAATATTTTTAATTTCATTGGAATTTGTTTTCTTTTTAACCGGAGTGATAAGAGTTTTTCTCTTTGCCAAACAGCATTCTATTCGGTCTTTAGAAAACAGCAACAGGGACTAAATGTTCAACACGATATCGAAGTATATACCTTGATTCTGTCTTTTTACCTCTTTAATCACTATTGTTTTTAGAGGAATCGGTGAACCTTGCAGGTTTGTTTGTTGCTTTTCCAAATGAGTTTTTTTCAAAGATAATTTACTTTTGCAAACTTATCATGAACTTTGAACCTTGAATTTTGAATTAAAATAAACATGCCTAAATCCTGCGAAATTATTTTTGAAAACAACAAAAAATGGGTGGAATCCAAAATTGCGGAAAACCCCGAATATTTTCACGAACTTGCCAAAACGCAAAATCCTGATTATCTTTACATTGGATGTTCGGACAGTCGCGCAACAGCCGAAGAATTGATGGGCTTGAAACCCGGCGAAGTTTTTGTGATGAGAAACATTGCCAATGTGGTCAATACTTTGGATATGAGTTCTACAGCCGTCATTCAATATGCGGTAGAACATCTGAAAGTGAAGCACATTATCGTTTGCGGACATTATAATTGCGGTGGCGTGAAATCAGCGATGACTTCCGAAGATCTTGGATTGCTGAATCCATGGCTCAGAACCATCAGAGATGTGTACCGCCTGCATCAAAGAGAATTGGATTCCATTGAAGATGAAACCAAACGCTACGACCGTTTTGTGGAATTGAACGTTCAGGAACAATGCATTAACGTCGTGAAAATGGCTTGCGTTCAGGAACGCTATATTTTGGAAGAATTTCCGATAGTTCATGGCTGGGTTTTCGATTTAAAATCCGGAAAAATCATCGACCTGAAAATTGATTTTGAAAAAATACTTATAGACATCCAAAAAATATACAATCTTACCAATTCAGATTGGGTGATGAGCAGGAAACGCTGATGACGATTGGCTTAATTTGCTTGCGTTTGGATTCGTTGTATTATCTTTGTTGAAATTTTCAATGTCCGTGATATAAGCACTTTTCGGCAATCCGATGAAGGCTTGGAAAATATGAATAACTTTGACAAAGTTTTGGGGAAAACGTGAGACGGATCGAAGATTTGGATTTTCATAACCATAGGTAAGCGAAGCGAAGCCTGCGGGAAAACAAAATTCCACCTCATTTCGCCCGTAGGGCGATACAAAAAATTAAGGTTTAACACTTTGTCAAAGTTTGAATTAAGAGTCTGTTTAAATTTTAAATTAAGAATAATGTTTAAGGGATATTACCAAATTATGTGTATAAAAAATGTCGGTAGGCATTATGCTCGGTAGAAAAATATAACGTATCAAAAAACGCAAGCCGTAGGTTTGCGACCCCAAAAATGAGATTACATTCCTAACGGAAATCGAAGATTCGCCGATTCCTTTAAAAATAAAAAATGGATGAGGCAATGATTTTTGAAATTTAAACAGACGCTAAATCTTTTTTGTGATATATAATTTTATTAAGTGTTTGACAACCATAAATTTACAAAAAAAATAGTTAACCGTATGATTTACAGTGTTTTTATACATGTTAAAAAAATTAAACAAACTAAAAGATATTAAAAGATATTAACAGAAATTAATACAAAACAATATGAACTACTTAGAAATGAAACCCGAAAGTTTAATGATGACTTTCGGCTACAAACCAAAACTATCCGAAGGTGCCTTGAAATGCCCGATTTTCCAAACTTCTACATTCGTTTTTAATTCGGCGATGGAAGGAAAACGGTTTTTTGAAGTGGCTTACGGATTAAGCGAAGCATCCGAAGGCGAAGAATTGGGCTTGATTTACAGCCGACTGAACAATCCCGATTTGGAAATTCTGGAAAATCGCCTGTGTTTATGGGATAAAGCGGAAGATTGCGCCATCTTTGAAAGCGGAATGTCTGCCATTTCAACCGTGATGCTGGAGTTTTTGAATCCGGGAGATTTGTTGCTCTATTCGCGACCCGTTTACGGCGGAACCGACCATTTCATCAACCACGTTTTGAAAAAATTTAACATCGAATCCATCGGTTTTTCGCCGGACGATACGAAAGAAAGCATCATCGAAAAAATAAAACAATCCGGAAAAGCCGAAAAACTTTCGTTGATTCACATCGAAACGCCCGCCAATCCTACAAATGCGCTGATTGACATCGAAATGTGCGCCGCCATAAAAAAAGAATTTTCAACCGGCGAAAAACAAGTTTTTCTTTCCGTGGACAATACTTATATGGGACCAATGTGGCAACATCCGCTGAAACACGGCGCAGATTTGGTGATTTATTCCGCCACGAAATATATCGGCGGACATTCGGATTTGATTGCCGGAGCGGTTTTGGGTTCTAAAACATTGATGAACAGAGTGAAAGGATTGCGCACTTTTCTGGGAAATATGGCGGCACCGTTCACCGGTTGGATGTTGATGAGAAGCATGGAAACGCTGAAAGTTCGCACGGAACAGCAAGCCAAAAACGCCTCTGAAATTGCAGAATTTTTGCGTAATCATCACAAAATCAGCAAGGTTTATTATCTCGGATTTATTCCCGAAGAAGGCGACGACGTTCAAAAAGAAATTTACAAAAAACAATACACTTCCGCCGGAGCGATGATTTCTTTCGACATCAAAGGCGGCGAAAAAGCAGCGTTTAAATTTTTGGATAGTTTGAAACTGATAAAATTGGCGGTCAGTTTGGGCGGAACGGAATCTTTAGCCGAACATCCTTACACGATGACGCACGCCGACGTTCCCAACGATGTGAAAAACAAAATGTTCATCACGGAAAATTTAATTCGTTTGTCTGTAGGCGTGGAATATTACGAAGACATTATTTCCGATATTAAACAAGCGTTGGATTTGGTTTAATTTATTAAATTTGAGCCTGATTTGAATTAAGAATTTTTACGCGATTATCACAAAAAAAATAATTAGGAATATGAGAAAAAACATTGTTGCGGGAAACTGGAAAATGAACAAAACGCTGGCCGAAGGAATCGCTTTGGCAAAAGAAGTGGATGCGGCCGTTGCCGGAAAAAGTTTGAAATGCGATGTCGTTTTGGGAACGCCGTTCATTCATTTGGCAAGCGTTTGTTCGGCGATTGATACGTCAAAAACAGGCGTATCGGCACAAAACTGCGCCGACAAAGTATCGGGGGCCTATACCGGGGAAGTATCAGCCGCCATGATTGCCTCCACCGGAGCAAAATATGTGATATTAGGCCACTCCGAACGCCGGGCTTATTACGGGGAAACAGACGCCCTGTTGAAAGAAAAAGTCCGGTTGGCGCTGGATAACGGATTGACGCCTATTTTCTGCATCGGGGAAGTATTGTCCGAAAGAGAAGCCGGGAAGCATTTTGAGGTGGTGAAATCGCAGCTCGAAAAAGCCCTGTTCGATTTCTCC
>JAITMJ010000034.1 GCA_031277475.1 Flavobacteriaceae bacterium | reverse complement strand
ATCTTTGCAACCTCAACTTTGAATTTTTGAACTTTGAACTTTGAATTAAAAATCATAGACGAAACCAAGCAAGGCGAAGCATTTGCCGGAGCGGAAAAAACCGAAAATTCCAAGAAATTGTTTTTGGAAAGCTACGGATGCCAGATGAATTTCTCCGATTCCGAAATCGTGGCTTCCATTTTAAATCGTGAAGGCTACAACACCACTTTGAAACCGGAAGAAGCCGATTTAATTTTATTAAACACCTGCTCCATTCGCGAAAAAGCCGAGCAGACCGTTCGCAAACGCTTATCGCAATTCAAAAATTTAAAGTCCGAAAAACCGAATCTCACGGTCGGCGTTCTTGGTTGTATGGCGGAACGTTTGAAAACCAAGTTTTTGGAAGAAGAACATTTGGTAGATTTGGTCGTGGGACCCGATGCTTACAGAGATTTACCCAATCTTTTGAAAGAAACCGAAGACGGAAGAGATGCCATAAATGTTTTGCTCTCCAAAGAAGAAACTTATGCAGACATCAATCCGGTTCGCCTCGGCGGAAACGGCGTTACAGCCTTCGTTACGATTACCAGAGGTTGCGACAATATGTGCACGTTTTGCGTGGTTCCGTTCACGCGAGGCAGAGAAAGAAGCCGCGATCCACATTCCATCATCGAAGAATGTAAAAACCTGTGGAGCATTGGTTATAAGGAAGTTACGCTTTTGGGACAAAATGTGGATTCCTATCTTTGGTACGGCGGCGGCGCGAAAAAAGATTTTGAAAAAGCCACCGAAATTCAGAAAGCAACAGCCGTAGATTTTTCGCAACTGCTTGATTTTGTGGCAACTGCACTTCCCGAAATGCGAATCCGTTTTTCCACCTCCAATCCGCAAGATATGAACGTGAGCGTGTTTGAAGTGATGGCAAAACACAAAAATATTTGCAAATATGTTCATCTGCCCGTTCAAAGCGGAAGCGACAAGATTTTGCAGCGAATGAACCGCCAACACACGCGTTCGGAATATTTGGATTTAATTAAAAAAGCCAAAGAAACCGTTCCCGATATTGCATTTTCGCAAGATATTATCGTTGGTTTTTGCGGCGAAACGGAAGAAGATCATCGGGACACTTTAAATCTGATGAAAGAAGTGGAATACGATTACGGCTATATGTTTGCGTATTCGGAGCGACCGGGAACTCCGGCTCACAAAAAAATGAAAGACGATGTTCCGGCTGATGTCAAACAGCGGCGTTTGGCGGAAGTTATCGCTTTGCAAGGCGCGCTTTCGAGAAAACGAATGTCTTCCTACGTCGGAAAAATTCACGAAATTTTAATTGAAGGAGAATCGAAAAAAAATAAAAACCAATGGAAAGGCAGAAATTCCCAAAATGCCGTTTGCGTTTTCGATAAAACGGAAGGACAAAAAATCGGCGACACGGTTTCTGTTTTCGTTCACGGAAACACGCAGGGAACGCTGTTGGGAAGAGCCGAATAATTTGAAAAATTGAAACACGCATGACGAAAATTTGTCACACAAGCCAATGATTATAATTTTGTAAAATATTGAAAATCAAATAAATAACAAAATATAAACAGATGAAAATCTCGAAACCCATAACTTAAAATTCGAAAATCATCAACCGATTCCCTCGTCCAAAAGCCTGTGAATATCAATAATTCCAAAATATTTTCCGTGTTCCGTTACGATGATTTGCCCGATATTGTTGGCTTTCAAAATTTTCATCGCTTCTTTTGCCAAAGCAGATTTTTCTATGGATTTCGGATTTCGGCTCATAATGTCTTTTGCCAAAACGTGGGAAACATCTTCTTGGTTCATCAGCATTCGCCGCAAATCTCCGTCTGTGATGACACCGATAATTTCTTCGTTTTTGGTTACGACCGTAATCCCGTGTTTTGAACTGCTCACCGAAATAATCACTTCGCGGATTCCTGTATTTTCAGAGACTTCGGGTTTGTTTTGAGAGACAAATTGCTCCACTTTTGCCGTAAGATTTTTCCCAAGATTTCCACCGGGATGAAATTTTGCGAAATCCGTGTCTTTAAAATCATTCAATTCCATCAAACAAACCGCCAGCGCATCGCCCAAAACCATTTGAACGGTGGTAGAACTCGTGGGTGCCAATTTGTTCGGGCAGGCTTCTTTTTCGACGTGAGAATTGAGAATAATGTCCGAATTTTCCGCAAGTTTGCTCGCCAAATTTCCCGTCATCCCAATTAATGCAGAAGAATATTCTTTGAGATACGGAAGCAAATTGACGATTTCCGGAGAGTTTCCCGAATTGGAAATGCACAAAACCACGTCTTGTTTTTGGATTAAACCCAAATCTCCGTGAATGGCTTCGGAAGCGTGAAGAAATTGAGCCGGCGTTCCGGTGGAATTGAGCGTTGCCACGATTTTATTCCCGACGTGTGCCGATTTCCCGATTCCGACTACAATCAGTTTTCCTTTCGCCGAGCGGATGATTTCCACGGCTTTCGCGAAATTTTCGTCTAATCGGTTTTGAGCATTTTCGAGTTCCGAGATTTCAATATCGAAAGTTTTTTTTGCTAAATGTAGAATCTCCGTATTGTTCATTTTTTATTTTTTAGAGCCAGAAATCGTAAGTTGCCCATAATTTCAATCAAAAATACAAATTTATACGGTTTTTTCCATTAAACTCCCAAAATCCCTCCAAAAATCGGGATAAGATTTTTTCACAACGTCCTCATTTTCAATATTTAATGTTTCGATTAAACAAAACGGAGCGAAACTCATTGCCATTCGGTGATCGCCGTAAGTTTGGATGGAAATGTTTTTTTCGGGTTCGGAAAATCTTAAAACCATAATGGAATCTTCCGTGATTTCGGTGCGGCAACCGATTTTTTTCAATTCATTTTGAAGCGCAATCAGGCGGTCGGTTTCTTTGATTTTTAAAGTTGATAATCCGTAAATATGAAACGGAATTTTCAGCGTAGATGCCGTTACACAAACAGTTTGGGCGATGTCCGGACAATCGTTCATATTTAATTTTATAAGTTTTGGAAATTCAAAATCATCGTTTGGAATTAGAGAAATCATTGGTTCCGAATCGTCTGAAATGGTATTGATTCCGAAATTTTCGGCGTAAATTTTTTTAACCAAAGCATCGCCTTGCAATGAAACATTTTTATAATTTTTTAATGTAATGATTTTCCTGCCGATTGCCGAAAGCGAGTAAAAATAACTCGCCGAACTCCAATCGCTCTCGATTTCATAATGGATGATTGATGATTTTTGCTTTTCGGTTTTCGGTAAAATTTTAATCAAATTCCCGTTAAATTCACAAGAAATTCCGATTTCTTTCAGGATTTTCAGCGTCATTTCCAAATACGGACGGGATGTGATTTCGCCGATGAGTTCAATTTCCAAGCCGTTTTCCAATTTTGCGCCGATTAATAATAATGATGTGATGAATTGCGAAGAAACGTTTGCCGAAATTTTCACCGAATTTTTTGTTAATTTTTTTCCAATGATTTTCAACGGTGGAAATCCCTCATTTTCAATGTATTGAATTTCCGCACCTAAATTTTTCAGCGCATCGACAAGCGGTTTTATCGGGCGTTCTTTCATTCTTTCCGAACCTGTGAGAATAGTGGTTTTCCCTTCAAAAATCGAAAAATAGGAAGTGAGAAAACGCATCGCTGTTCCGGCATTTCCGATGTCTGCAATTTCGGGATTTTCCAAAAGTGCTTTTTTTAGCAAACGCGTATCTTCGGAGTTTGATAAGTTGCCGATTTCTAAATTATTAAACAAACTTTCCAAAATCAACAGCCGATTCGAAATGCTTTTCGAACCCGAAATTTCTACGGTTTGGTTGTTTTTTAGAATGGATTTTTTTAAGTTCAAAATTCAAAGTTCAAAGTTTATTTAGGGTTGATTGATTTTAGTTTTTAGAATTTAAACATTAGTTTTTGGTTCAAAGTTATTTCAATTTCAAATTATTATGATGTCGTTTTTTATCTCTTCGGGTTTTGAATTTCATTTTTTCGTCGAAAGCGGTTTGTAAATCGGTTTCGGTTTGGTTTGCCAAGCACAAAATCACGAACAGAACATCTGCTAATTCTTCGCCCAGATTTTTATTTTTGTCGCTTTCTTTTTCGCTTTGTTCGCCGTATTTTCTGGCAATAATTCTCGCAACTTCGCCGGTTTCTTCAGCCAAAATTGCCATATTGGTGAGTTCGTTGAAATAGCGGACACCGTTGGTTTTTATCCATCCGTCCACTTGTTTTTGAAGATTTTTTATGGGCATTTTTGTTCGAGTTACGAGATTCGAGATTCGAGGCTTCGACTTCGCTCAGCCTGACAATGTTACAAGTTGCGAGGTTCAATTTTTAAATCTTTCAATCTTTAAATTTCACAATTATTCATACGCCCCGATTGTCGGAGGATTATTTCTTGTTATCCCCAAAATATCTTTAGAAAAAGCAGAATCATATTCTCCTCCTTCTTTCGCCGGAGAATCGTCTGCTACGCGCAAATCCATCAGTTTTGTGAAAAAATTATTAAACAATGGATCATCTGTAATGGAATTTCCAATATCGTAAGTTGCTGTATTTGCAGTGTATTTTAAAAGACAATTTTGAATCGTTGGACTAAAATTTCCCAAACTCTCGCTAAATTCTATCGCATTTTCGGCGGTTCCGTAAACTATTGAATTATAAATATTTAGAGCGGTTAATGGATAGGTTTCTACATCGCCGTTTTCGTTCGTCCATTCGTTTGTGGCGTAGATTCCGTATTCGGGAAGTCCGAATTTCAGATACCAATAATTGGCGATGGTGCAATGCGCCAAATCAATTTCGCCGCCGCCAAAAATTCCCAAAGCCGCTTGTCCGCAAGAGTTTGTAACGAGATTCACCGCCGTGATTTTTGAATTGACGGAATAAATTCCATAATCCTGAAAGGTGTGAATAATCGTATTTGTGATGTTTGCTTCGTTGATTTTATGAAATTCCAAACCGGTAGTTCCGCCGTAGATTTTAGCGTAATTCATTATCAATGTGGAATTTTCGTCAAAACTGATGGAATTCCAATTTAGCGGAACCAAAACCTCATCGTTTCCGGGGTCAAATTTATCCACAGTTACCCCTCGAAAAACCACTTCCGAGCCTAAATCTCCATCCACTTCCAGCGTGGCATTTTTAGAAATTTTCATTCCGGAATTTTTATAAAAACAAATTTTCGTGCCTTTGTCAATGGTCAATGTTTGTCCTTCGGCAAGTGTGAGATTTCCGAAAATAATTTTCACTTTGTCGTTCGTCCAAGTAGAAGTATTGATGATGTTCGGATTGGTGTCGCTTTCTATAAAAAATTCTGCATCTTGAACCACGGAAAACAACGTAACGTGCTGATTTCCTGCGGGTGTTTCAAATAAAATTTGATCTTCGGCGATGGCTTCCGGAATGTTGTTGGCTACGGGCGCAATTTCCACAAAAATATAGAGGCTGTCTTTTTTTCGCAGCGGAACATTGGTAAATTCCGTTCCGGATTTCCCGTCTACATTGATTCTGTATTGTGAAGTGCTTCCGCCGGCAAGTGAAATTCGGGGAATCATCACGTCTTTATCTTCGTCGTTATATACTTTTACGGCGTAAGTTTCGGAGCGAATTTGGTTGTAAACCGTATCGCAAAAAACCGTATCGGCGGAAAATCTCAAAAGTTGGGAGGGGTTTTCAAAACTGATGTCGTCTCGATTGCAGGAAAATGCAAACAAAATCAACCAAAAAGAAACGGCAGCAAATGCGGCGAGTGTTTTAAATTTCATAACGTGTCTGAAAATAGAGTTTTCAAAGTTACTTATTTTTTATAAAATTAAATAGAAAATCGTAATTTGCTGATTTTAAGCGCTTTAATTAATTTGAAATTTTTACTGAACATCCGCTTTGCGTAATAAATTCACAATTGTAACTTATTGATTTTCTATATTTTGTTCTTTTACTTTGAAGCAAAAAACCAAAAGTTCAAGGCTTGGAAACTCGGCTAAAAGATACAAAATATCGATTTTTACTTATTATTGATGATTGCGGATATTCAGAACAATTTATCAGTGTAGCAGTCTAACAATTTTAAAATGAAATAATTTTTCATTTTTTACAACTCAAATCTCCGGATCTTGCAAGTGTTACAAAATCTCAAAACCGTCTCTATCCTCCAAAAAACGGAATTTTTCGCGAAAGTTTTTTAGGTTTTCCAAACGGATTTCTGCGGAAACCAAATCGCCTTTTTTTTCTGAAATTTCAGTGCCGTCTGCAAAAAAACAATATGAACTTTTTTCATATTTCAAGGTATTTCCATCGGTTCCGATTCTGTTCAGCCCGAAAACATAACTCTGGTTTTCGATTGCCCGCGCTCTCAAAAGATGTTTCCACGCTTCAATGCGGATTTTTGGCCAATTCGCGACATAAATAGCCAAATCATAATCGTCGTTATTTCTGGAAAAAACCGGAAATCTCAAATCGTAGCAAACCTGCAATAAAATTCGAAAATTTTTGTAAATCAATATTTTACGTTCTTTTCCGGCGGTATAAATTTTATCTTCCCCGGAATACGAAAACAAGTGTCGCTTGTCATAAAATTCAAAAGTTCCATCGGGTTTCACGAAGTAAAATCGGTTAAAGTATTTTCCGTTTTCTTCTTCGGAAACGCTTCCGGCAACTACAGCGTTTTTGGTTTCGGCGAAAGATTTCATCCACGTTAAAGTTTCGTGATTTCTATCGGCGATTTCCTGTGCGTCCATACAAAATCCGGTGGAAAACATTTCGGGAAGCAGGAAAATATCGGCGTTTTCGTTTTTAAATTGATTTTCAATCCGCTGATAATTCAACAGTTTATTTTTCCATTGAATATCGAAATTAAGTCCCAAAATTTTTAGTTCCATAATGTTTAAGAGCCGAGAATCAAGAGAAAATTTTAAATTTTTAAATCGTCATAAATACATTCGATACTTTACAAAATACTCGAATATATTTTACGTTAATACATTAATACAAAAAAATAAAAATATGAAAAAGTATTTAATTGTGGCAATTTTAGGGCTTTTTTTCAACTTTGGCAATGCTCAGGCTTGGGAAGGAACCGGCGATCAGAAACTTCAAATCGGGCTTTCGCCTTGGGGCTACGGAACAGGAATTACGGCAACTTACGACTACGGAATCACCGATTTGATTTCGGTTGGTGCCGGCGGAAATTTTTATTTTGACGGAAACCATCATCATAAAGGCAAAGATGATTATGACAAATTTTTTATTTTCGGAAGATTGAATTTCCATTTGCGGAATTTGCTGGATTTTCCGAGTGCTTGGGATCTTTATCCGGGCGTTGATGTCGGCGTAATCGGAAATACTTTCGGTTTGGGCGTTCACTTGGGTGCGAGATATTTTTTCACCGACAAATTCGGAGTTTTCTTGGAAGCCGGAAACAATGGAAGTCTCGGAGTTTCCATAAATTTTTAGCGAAACCATTTTTCATTTTGTTTAAATATTTAGAGCTTTTGAAAGTTCCCGTTTTTGGGAACTTTTTTTATCATTAAAACGATTGGTTTATATTTTCTTTAAAGATTTTTTAGTAAATTGGCTTGACCAAAACAGAGATTTAAGATTTTCACTTGAAGAACTTTGAAGTATAAGAGAAAAGTTTATCAAAAATTTATCAGAAATTTAAGGTGTTTGGGGTAATTTTTGAGTTTTTAAATCCGGTTACAATAATTTAGCATGGATTATTTTTCTTTTTGCGGAAGTGTGGTTGTTTTGGATAAAAAAATAATTGGATAACTTTGAATTTTGAACCTTGAATTTGTAATATGATAATACTCGGCAGCACATCAGAAATAGCGCAGGCGTTTGTAGAAAAAGTTTTGAGCGAAAACCACAAATTTGAAACCGTTTATTTTCTTTCTTCAGACCCCGAAACTACAGAGAAATTTGCGAAACATATCACCGTAAAATATTCGCAACATTCGGAAATCATTCCTTTGGATTTGCAGCAAGAAACAGACATGTCAAAATTTGATTTCATCCATTCCGATTTGCTGTTTTGTGCCGTCGGTTTTCTCGGATTGGGAACGGAAGACGGATTGTACAACAACCGGAACACCGAAAAAATCATTGATATCAATTACGCAAAATTGGTTCCCGTTTTGAATTATTTCGCCCAAAAAATGGAATCCGAAAGTCGCGGAACGATGATTGTTCTCTCGTCCGTCGCCGGCGAAAGAGGCAGGCAAAGCAATTTCATTTACGGAAGTGCAAAAGCGGGATTGACGGCATATTTGAGCGGACTTCGAAATTATCTTTCCTCGAAAAAAGTTCACGTTCTCACCGTAAAACCCGGATTTATGAAAACCAAAATGACGGAAGGTCTTCCGCTGAATCCAAAACTGACCGCCACTCCGAAACAAGCTGCAAACTGTATGTACAAAGCGTGGAAAAAACAAAAAAATGTGGTTTACGTTTTGCCGATCTGGCGAATTATCATGCTGATTATCAGGAATATACCGGAATTTATTTTTAAAAAAATGAAACTTTAGCTTTGGACTCATAGATAAAAACCAAAAACTAATATTTAAAAACTGAAAAACGTACAGACAAGGCATGCCTTCTCTCAATCGACAACCAAAACCCAAATGAAAAAACTTTATCTATTTGATTTTGATGGAACTTTAACGCATAAAGACACGATGTTTTTGTATCTGAAATTCTACAGTCCGTCTAAATATTGGGTGCAATTTTTGAAACATATTCCGCTTTTTATTTTATTAAAATTAAAACTTGCCGATGCTGAAAAAGTGAAAAAAAGTTTTATTGCTTCTATTTTAAAGGGGCAATCTCAAACTAAAATCGAGGGAAAAAGTAAGGCGTTTTTTGAAGAAAATCTTCCTTCCGTTTTTCGGCAAAATGCGCTGGATTTCATCCAAAATATGGACAGAGAAAAATCTGATGCCTACATTGTTTCGGCATCGTTGGATATTTGGGTGAAACCTTTTGCGGAAAGGCTCGGCATAAAATTGCTTTCTACGGAAGCCGAATTTAGAAACGGAATTTTCACGGGAAATTTCAGTACGAAAAATTGCAACGGCATCGAAAAATTAAACCGAATAAAACAGGCGATTTCCGGACAGAAATTCGATAAAAAAATTGCTTTCGGCGATACTTCCGGTGACAAACCGATGCTCAATTTCGCAGATGAAAGTTATTTCCGTTTTTTTCATTGATTCGCAGTTCAGACATAAAAAATAAAGAGAGACGAATTCACATCATTCAGTCTAATTTTTTTCAAATTCGTTTGTGGCAATAAAACCGGAAATCCGATTCCATTCCATTTTGGAATAAAACGCATAAAATTATTCCATTTTGGAATAATTGTTTTGTCAAATTTGTAAAAACAATTACCTTTACAAGAGAGCAAAATAGCAAAAATGGAACGCAACAGAAAAAGGGAAATACAGATGAAAATTTTTCGTTTTTTCGTCAGGGAAAAGTGGAGAAAACCCGTGAAAGAATATTTTTATTCCAAAAGAGCAGATTGGCGTTACCGAAATTTTATCAAGAAAAACAGAAACAAAATTTTTGAAAAAATTCCAAATTTAGTGGTAACTTTGACGAGTTATCCCAAAAGAATCTCAACGATTTCCGAAACGCTAATCTCGCTTCTTGACCAAAGTATAAAACCCGAGAAAGTGATTCTCTGGCTTGCAAACGAAGAGTTTCCGAACAAAGAAAAAGACCTCTCTCCAAAGATTTTAAAATTGAAAAATTTTGGTTTGGAAATCTGCTGGTGCAGAAATTTAAAATCTTACAAAAAACTGATTCCCGCTTTGGAATGGGATAAAAACAAGATTTACGTTACGGCTGACGACGATATTTTTTATCCCAAAAATTGGCTGAAAAACCTATATGAAGATTATCAAAAAGATAAACATTCTATTTTTTGCCACCGCGTTCACAGGCTTGCTTTTGATGAAAACGGAAATATAAAGCCTTATAAAGATTGGGAAAAATGTTTGAAAAAAGGGCAGGAAAAAGAAAGCGATGTTTTGTTTTTTACGGGTAGCGGCGGCGTTTTATATCCTCCAAATTGTTTTTATAAGGATATTTTAGATGAAAATCTTTTCAAAAAATTATGCCCGATTGCAGACGATTTATGGTTTTGGATGATGGTGATTTTGAACAAAAGGAAAATCAAAATCGTGAAAAATAATGTTTACAGAATCAGAAACAATTTCGGAACTCAAGAAGAAGAACCGCTTTGGAAAACGAACCGAGAAGCCGGCTACAACGATGATCAACTTAAAAATTTATTGGAATACTATTCTCAAAAACCGAATGATTTGAAAATGTATTTTGTCTAATTTGAATCGTTTATCAATTCTAAAGTATTTGATTTAAAATCATATAAATAATGTGTTTTTCTTTTAAATTCATCTACTTCCTTTTGGTTGGTATGATCATAATAATAATATATATGATATTTTTTGTCAATCAGATTAATCTTTTGCAAGTAGTGGTTTTCAAAACGATATATTGGTTCATCCAAAATATAATGTCGATTTTTATACTGCGAATTTCTATCATCTCGAATATTTGAAACACGTTTATCAAAGGTGACAAGTACAGCATTTGATTTCGGATTTTCAGGTAAATTCTTTCTCAATTCCGAAAATAGTTTATGGTTAAAATCATTGGCATAAATCCACGCATTTTTTATACTGATTGCCGACACGGATAAAACGAAAACCAAAACTCCCAAAACGCTTTTTTTAATCCGATTGTTTTTAATGTTCAATATAAAACCACATAGAAATAAAACACTAAAAAGTCTTACCGCGCCTAAACTTCTGTTGTTATATCCTTTTGCATAAGGTTGGTAATCCGAAACGAAAAAAACAGCGAATGATATCAACAAACATAAAAAAAATATGACTAAGTGATATCTTTTGAGGGTTGGTATTTTAGATTTTTTTAAGAATATAAAAAAGATAATATTCAGACCAAATAACAACATAAAGTCAAAAAAACCAAAACCAACGATGGATTTAAAAGACTTGTAAAAACTCAATAAAATATAATAAACTGATTTCATTATAGTTAGAACCACATCAATATCTCTGTTGATATCTAAAAAAATTAATTTATCATCCCGATGAAAATAGTTTGTAAAAATATTTGGTTCAATCACTTCTCTGTAAAAGAAAATCACAAACAATGTGAGGATGATGTAAAGAATTTTATTTAATGTTTTTGTTTTTAAGATGAACGCAATAAGCAATATCAGTGGTAAAAAAATCTCGTAACTCAATACAGACAGAACAAAAAATAAAGCACTCAATAAAAAGTTTTTTGCATTAAATGATTTTGCAGCAAAATTGACGGACAAACAGAAAAAAATAGTTGCCATATTGGAATTCATCATTATCAGGCTAAATTCCATAGAACTTGCAAGAGGAAACAACGCATAAACAAGTGTAACCATAAATGCCGCTTCAAATCCGAAAAATCTTTTGACCGTATGATTTATGAAACCCAAGGAAATTATAAAAAACAAATAATTCAAATAATAGAATTTTATTCCGAATTGCACCAAATATACGGACAGACCATAAAAAAATCCCGAAACAGGTCTTGAACTCATATAGGGATGATTTAGAAAATTGCCAAAAAAATGAAAAATATTTTCTTTCTTATTTTCCATATTATCATCTACAAATATTGCGTCATCTGTCAAAAGAACATTGTTGAAAGCCAACTGAACAAGCAAGAATGATACAAAAACTACCGGAATTAAAGGAAATATTTTGTGTTTAAACAATTCAAATTTCATAAGGATTAGAGAAAACAAATGTAATAAAAAAGGGGGAAATCGGTACATTTCCCCTTTTTTTAGGTTAAACAAAATTTATTATTCTTTAATTATTTTTCCGCTTTTGCTTGCCTTGCTTCCGTTTTCCGTAATTTCGTAAACATATAAACCGATTGGCAAATGTGCAAGATTAATAGTCATCGTGTTGTTCATCGGAACTCCGGATTTGTTTGCCAATTTTTTTCCCAATCCGTCATAAATGTTTATCGTATAATTTTTATTGTCCGAATTATCAAAATAAACCGTCAAAACGTCTTTCACCGGATTTGGAGTAATTTTAAAATTTACACCGTTACCCACCGGCACTGCATTTCTTGAATCACGTTGGTTTTCCAAGTCTTCAATTTTGGCATTAAGTTCTTTAATCGCCTCAATCAATACGGGAATTAAACCGTCATAGTTCAGGCTATATTCATTTTCATCGGATACATGAACCAATTCCGGAATCACTTTTTCTACATCTTGCGCTATCAAACCGTATTGCACGCCGTCTGCAAATTCATAGTCTGCAAATTGTCCTTTTTTCCA